>CAYTVR010000045.1:0-37510 GCA_964441245.1 uncultured Saprospiraceae bacterium
TGACGCTAAAGGATATGTTGCTTCTTATAACCCGTCTGAATTTTATGAATATAATTCCACTCTTGATAGTTGGACAAAAAAAACTAATTTTCCCGGAAATGTAGCACTTACCGGATTTTCAATTGGTGAGACAGGTTATGCCCTTGAAGATAATGAGCAGCGGTTTTATGAATACAATTCACAGTTAGACGAATGGACTCAGAAAAATGATTTTCCGGGACCAGAATTGTTGGATGCCGTTAGCTTTACTTTTGATGCTAAAGGATATATTGCAGGTTTCGTTGCGACTTATGAATATAATCCTGCTTTAGATGAGTGGACTCGGAAAGCAGACTTTGACTTTATGGATGCTGATATAAGGAATGCTCCTATAGGTTTTGTGATTGGGGATAAAGGATATATTGGTACGGGGTTCTACGATACCGGTATTCAGCCAGAGGTTTTAAGTGACTTTTATGAGTATGATCTTCGCAATGATACCTGGACACGAAAAGCGGACTTTGGTGGAGGAAACAGATTTGGTAATTTGGTTTTTGCTATCGGTTCTAAGGGATATACCGGTGGAGGAAGTGATGAGTTTTTTAATATCTATTCAGATATTTGGGAATATACCCCCGAATAACTAAAGCGCCCATTAATATACCCCAGCAAATTCTATAAAAATTAAAGAAGAAACTTTATCTTAGTTTTACCAAATCGAATTTAGAATTTTTCTTGACACTTAAACGCAAAAGCTACTTCCATCTTCATTTATGAAGGTGGAGGTAGCCTATTTTATAGCTCAACAATATTTTAAATAACCTCAAATGAAAACAACTATCCGCTTACTTTTATTTCTTTGCTTTATCTATTTTACTGCTTGCGATAAATGGGACTTAGAAAAGTCTAATTTCATCACAGTAAATACCGGTAGACAAATTAGCAATACCTTATCAACGGTTACTATTGAAAGTGAAATCCTTGGTTTGGAAGATGGCAAAATTCTGGAACATGGTCATGTTTTCTCTTGTGTAAATACGATTCCCGAACTTGGTCAAGCAGCAACTACAATCGTACCTTTAGGGATCACTTTTGACAATGGAACGTTTACAAACTCCATAGGATCAATCACGCTGAATGCCATCTTTTATGTACGAGCTTTTGCTTTAGTAGAAGGAAGTGAAGAGTTAGTATATGGCGAAGTGATCGAAGTCTCTTTAGGTAGCAATGAACTTTTAGTAAGTACGGATTCCGTTAAGCTCTCCCCCGGTACGATTGATGTCTTCGGCACATTGCGTGATTTGGATGATGGTATTCTTATCTCAAAGTATGGTTTCGTTTGGTCAAATGAAAATGAGGCACCTACTGTTGAAAATGATCAAGTAAACTATCTAGGTTTGCTGAATGGCGATCAGAGTTTTCATTTAAAATTAGAAAATGTAGAACAATTAGTAGATTACCATATCCGTGCATTTGTCCAATTAGGAAAAGATGTCTTTTATGGGGAAACACAATCTTTTTTCAAAGGAGATGTGTGGATTCGTAAAGCGGATGCCCCCGCCAATTTAGTCGCAACGTATTTTTCTGCAGTAGGAAACTCCGGATATATCGGAGGAGGTTCCACTACTTTTGATCCGTTTACACCCAACACTAATATTTACAAGTATTCCCCTACTGATAACAACTGGGCATCACAAGCTAGCGAAATAGCTTCTATGAACGGCACCTCTTTTGCTATTGATGATCTCATTTACATAGTTACTGGATTGGGCGACACCGAAAATACATTATGGACCTTTAACACCAATGATGGCACTTTCTTTCCGCTTGAAGAATTACCGAATCCTGGATTAACGTTCACTTTGTCAACGACCATTAATGGGACTGCTTTTTTAGGTTGGGGATTAAATGTAGATCTTGGAGAACCCAATCCCTCGTTCTTAAATTATAACCCACAGGATGAAGTATGGAGAGAGATTACCACATTTCCGGAACCAGGTAGATTTGTCTCTTTTATATTTTCCAATGATAATGAAATTTTTGTTGGTTTCGATACTCAAGAAGATATGGAGAACCTTTGGAGTTATGATTTCAATACCGAGGAATGGAGCGAAAAACCAAATTCCTCCATCCCTGGATTGTTTCCTAAAGGCATCGCAGGTTTTACAATTGGCAACAAAGGATATATTATTATGTCTATTCCCGAAAATAACTTTTGGGAGTATGATATGTATACAAATCGCTGGACACAGAAGTCTGATTTCCCCGGTCCGATTAAACGACTCCCTGCCTACTTTACCATTGATGATACGGCTTACTATGGTTTAGGGTTGAATATTTTACAAAATGAACCTTCCAATGATTTTTGGCAATACATTCCAGATGTCGAACCAGATGTGAATTAGTTGCTAGAAAAGATTTGAATGCTTTGTTGTCAGATGCCAAACTGACGTCACGAATATTTGCTTTTGCTTAGATTCAAAAAATGAAAAAAATGAAAAAAATATCTTTTTTAATGATCATCAGTCTCTTTTTTGTTCGATGTGAAAAATGGACTCTGGAATCTGTGGATTTTCTCGAAATCAATTCTTCTATTGTTGAGGTCAATATTAATCAGGTGGAAATAGAAAGTTCAATTGAAGGGATTAAAACAAATGTAGTTACACAACATGGTCATCTTTGGTCGTCCACTTTAGAAGAACCAACCATTCAATTGAATGATGGAATAGATATCAAAGGTGGTAGAGATATGGATGGGAATTTTACTTCACAAATCGAAGCATTGGGCGTAAACACCGTTTATTATGTGAGAGGATTTGCAGAGACCAATGATCAAGTTAGTTATGGAAATGCCATTATGATTACCACTGGCAATGTGATGGTGTCAACTGATTCTTTGATCTATCTTGATGCTAATAAGGCCAAAATTTATGGAAGTCTATGTTGTACTGAGTTAGATATTACAATTGACCAATACGGTTTTTGTTGGTCATCGGTAAATGATTCACCTATCTTAGAAAACGATCATTTTATCAATTTAGGAAAACCAACAAGCAATGGTGTTTTTCAAGGAACTATAGATGGGCTAGAAGACAATACAACTTATTATTATCGTTCTTATGCGATTACCAATTTTGGTAGTGAGGTCGTTTATGGTGAGGTTAAAACTTGGGACACTAATTTAAAAAATATTTGGAAACAGCGCAGTGACTTCCCATTTCCAGGTGTTTTTTTTCGTGGATTTTCTTTTGATGGAAAAGGATATGTTATGGCCAATCCTGCTCTCCTTCAATACGATCCCAATTCGGATGATTGGCTTACCAAAACGATATTTCCGCAAGGTAATTTAATTCAACCAGTAACTTTCGTCATTGCCAATCATGTTTATTTCATGATAGGCAGCGATGAAGAAAACGAAGGAGAACCAGTGCCGAATAATTTATGTTGGCGGTACGACCTTGTCTTAAATGAGTGGGAAGAATTGAATCCTTTTCCTGGTGTAGAAAGAGCATCCGCAGTTGGATTCACATTAGACAATGGCAAGGGGTATCTTGGATTAGGGACAAATTATGATGATAATTTCTCCGATTTTTGGGAATATGATCCCGTTTCAGATACTTGGGACGAAATTGCCAGCTATCCATCTTCCTCTGCCGGGATTAACTTATTTTCGTTTGTAATAGATAACAAAGGCTATGTGGGAGGTGGAGCAGGTTCAGGTTTGGATAATTTGTGGAGTTATGATTATTTAAGTAATCAGTGGACAGAAAAGAACACCTTACCTGGTGGTGAAACATTTGAGGTTGTTACTTTTGTTATCAATGGGACGGCTTACATGGGAACTGGTGAATCGGCGGGCAATGCTTCTACCAAAAGTTTTTGGTCTTATGATCACAACAATGATACATGGATCGCTTTGACCGATTATGAAGGATTAGCACGGTGGGGCGGATTTGGTTTTTCAATTGGTGACAAAGGCTATATTGGAGGTGGTAGAACCGCTTCGACAGAGTATATTGATTTTTGGGAATACAAAGTTTTTTTTGATTAAAAGTAGAACAGTAATCGAAACAAGCACTATTCAGGAGGAACATACACCCACCAATCGTTTAGAGAGAGGGAACTAATACCACCTGTCCCAACATATCCTCGGTTACCAATAGAGAAAGCAACACCATCTATTCTTTCAATTCCGGGTAAATCTGCTCCTTTTATCCAGCTATCATTTGCTGGATCGTATTCCCATAAATCATTCTAGGATCACCATTGTTATCGGCTCCTTGTCCAACATACCACCGATACATAAATAGGGAGATTGTACATTTTTAAATGCTTCTCGTACTTGCGAAAAATCTAAAAAATAAGGGTGAATAAGATCCATTAAATTTCCCAACCATATTTCTCCCAATCTTCCTCATAATCAATATCGGATAATTCAGGAAGTAAGGTATACGTTTTTTGGAGGGCATTAATTTTTTGAATCGTTGCGGATAATACTTTTTCGGTGCTCCATTCAATGTCTTGAAAAAGGCTTGGATGAAAAGTGCGCATCCCCAGCAAATAATAGCCACCATCCATCGCTGGGCCTATAACAAAATCATGTTGTGCGAGATGATCAAAAGCATTTTGTATGATTTTGGTAGTCAACGAAGCACAATCACTTCCAATAATGACAACTTTATGATATTGCTGAAAAGCGGTATGAAAAGCATGAGTCATTCGGTCTCCCAAATTATTTCCTTCTTGATTCAATTTATCGAAATCCGTCAGTGGCCAGTCATCATTTTTCTGAATGTTATTACTATAAAATAACAATCGGTTGGCATCAACTTTCTGCGCTATTTTTCGAGTATGGTCAAGTAAAGCCAAATAAATTTTTAAAGCTTTCTCATCTCCAAGGGTACTGGCTAAACGAGTTTTTACTTTTCCTTTCTCTGCGTTTTTGACAAAAATAATTAAGGCGTTTTCCAACGCTTTATCTATGATTTGATATTTCAATAGCTATCTGTTTTACAAGAAAATCAACAATTAATCGTCCTCTTCTTCATCTTCATCCTCCTCTTTTTTCTTCTCCTTTTTCTTTCGGATTTTTTTCCCATCCTTCAATTTTCTCGAAACAGCGGTATAAGGTCCAGTTACCAATTCATCACCTTCCGTTAATCCCGAAAGTACTTGAATGTAAGTATCATCCTGAATCCCTGTTTTGACCTCTTGCATTTCTGCTTTACCTGCAGACATTAAGAAAACGACTTCTTTCAATTCATCCTCATCCTCTTTGTTACTTACTGTTTTTGCAGTCCCATCTTTATCGTCCTTATCTTTTTCTTCTCTGGTCGTTACCGCTTGGATTGGAATGCTTAAAACGTTTTCTACCGTTTGTGTATTGATCTCAACTGAAGCAGACATCCCAGGTCTAAATGGAAATCTTTTTCCGGTGCTCATCAAATCTTTGTAAGAATCAGGATTGATTAATATTTTAACAACGAAGTTAGTCACTTGATCGGTTGCCAAAGAAGCAGAGGCACTATTGCTTGCCGAGTTGGCGATTTCAGTAACGACTCCATTGAATTTACGATCAATATAAGCATCTACTTCAATCTCCGTTGGATCACCAACCGAAACTCGTAAGACATCATTTTCACTTACATCTACTTGTACTTCTATCGCATCCAAATTAGCGACACGCATCATTTCGGTTCCTGCCATTTGCAAAGTACCTACTACACGTTCTCCTTGTTCGACATTGAGTCGAGAAACCACCCCTGTAGCTGGAGCGTAAATATTGGTTCTGCGCAAACTAGTTTTTAATTCTTTTAAAGAAGCTTGCGAACTTTTAACAGAAAATTCTTCTGCCTTAACCGTTTGAATGGCTGCTTCCAGGTTCGCTTTTGCTGAATTGACATTGGCTTTCGCCGAACGAAGGTTCGCGTCTAATCCATCCAAGTTTGATTTAGAATTATCAAAATCTGCTTTTGAAATAGTGCCATCTTCAAAGAGCGGAATATTTCGTTCATGAATCGCTTTTGCATTAACGATTTGTGCTTCAATTTGCTCCATTTGCGCAGTGGCTTGCGTAATTTGCGCTTCTGATCGAGCCACTCCAGATCGAGAGTTGGCCACTCGTGCTTTAGCACTATTCACGCCAGCTTCTCCACGTTCTACTTGTGAAAGAAAAGCATCTGGATCGATGCGAGCGAGTAGTTGATTGATCTGAACAGAATCGCCTTCTTCTATTAATAAATCGACAATTTCTCCAGATACATCAGAACTGATTTTTATTTCCGTTTCTGGAAAAACTTTACCACTTGCAGAGACTGTTTCCTTAATGGTTCGTTTCTCTACCTTTTCAAGGTTGACTTCAATTCCTTTCGGTTTGGTTCTACTTTTATAAGTAGCAAAGGCAATAAGGCCTACTACCGCAATGACCAATCCAATGATTAATTTATTATCTTTTCGTTTTGCCATGGTTATGGATGTTTTGAATTTTGATGTTCAAACAACAGTATGCTCAGTTATTTAAATTTATAAAAAAGGTTTGATAACAAATAACTGAACATCTGCATTCGAACACTGCTCTTTATTCAAGAGTCAGTTTTTTACCTTCATAGAATTCTACGACTTTTACCGTATATAAGTATCGATACTTTGCAATGATTAAATCTACTGCTGCTTGATCTAATCGATTTTTAGCAGTGGTATATTCGAACGTATTGACCGCACCTAATTTATATCTTTTCTCTGTGTTTTTATAAGCAGCATCCAATGCTTCTACCGTTTTACTATTCGCTTCAAATTCTTTTTTTGCTGCTTTAGCATCAGCGATGGCTCTTTGAATATCAACTTTTAGTTGTTGCTTATTTTGATCGGCTGTGATTCTTGTATTTAAAAGGTTGAGTTGTGCTCGTTCTTTTGCGATACCAGTTCTGTTTTGGTTATAGATAGGAATGCTCACGTTGACTCCTAGACTTTGTCCAAAATTATCATTGATTTGTGTAAAATAACCAACGTTTTTGAATTCTAAATCTTTAATAGTTGGGAACTCAATGGTTGCATTTGCATTATTAATGATAACATCTTCGGGATCGGTGAAACCAGGTCTCCCTCCATTTGCTGTTTTGACTTGATTAGAATAAAAGGAATTAACATTACCAAATAATCGAACGGTAGGTAATTGAAGTGAATTCGCAATGTCTTTATCAATCGCAACACTTTCCAAACGTTTTTTATCATTCGTAATGATAGGTTGAGTCGACAAGGCTTTTTGGTAAATGCTGGGTAGCGTATAAGCTTCTGGATTTCCATCAGGTTGTAAATCAGAAGGTTTTTCCACTTTCATTTTTAGATCTGGATTCAGTTGGAGCAATTGTTTTAAATTGAGGTAACTGATTTCTAAAGAGTTTTCTTGATTGACAATGGCTTGTTCATCTCTAGCGATTTGAGCCAAAATATCTAATCGATCCGCTTGAGGTAAAGTACCAGCTTTAATTAATTTGTCGGTTTGCTTTAATTGATCTTGAGTTTGGTCTATTCTTTTGTTGGCATTGGCTAAGGCTTCATCATCAAAAAGAATTTGAAGATAAGCTTGAGCAACACTTAATGCCAATGTATTCCTGATCTGATCGGCATCTCCTTTCGCAATATCTGTATTGATTTCGCTTTGTTTAATGGAGTTCTTGATTCGGTTACCATTATAAACGATATAATTAGCTTGAATGGAGACACTATTACTCAATCTAGAATCCAAGGTGAAATTATTGGTTACGGGGTCAATCGTACGACCAAAATCTAAACCTCCTTGAAAGTTAGCATTTACATCTGGGAGTTGTTGATTTTTGTTTTCTTCCTCACTTAACTGTGATTGTCTAATGGAATTTTCTGCTTGTTTTACTTGCAAGCTATTTTGTTGAGCATATTGAACGCACTTCTGTAAAGACCATACTTCCTGACCAAGGCTGATGGTGGTGATAAAACTCACAAAAGATAAAGTGCATAAGATTTTTTGAAACATAATGGATTGATTTTAATATTGAACAATATTAGCATAGCTCAGAACTAAGGACTAATAATTTATATCAAGGGTTGCTAATCTTGGATTAAATAAGCCAAATTCGGGATATTATTAATGATTTAGGGTTTAAACGGTGATTAAATGTTAATTTTTGAGCACACCAATGAAGTGTAACGCAAGAATAAATAAAATGTCTGATCTATTCATGTTTCAAGAAAAAATCTATACTTTTTGAAGATAATTGAAGACCATATTTAGATCAAAACTAGAATCTGTGCTGCCAAATACTATTTATTCCTTCCGTTTTTATTACGAATACTAAAATATCATGTTGCATAGACTTACAGCATTAGATGCATGAATTTCGCATCGTCATATTCTAGTTTGGAAAATGATGGTTGCTACCGGTTTAGAAAAATAAAGAAACGCTAGGCTAAAAAAGATAATTTTAGAAAGGGCAAAAATGAGGCTAATTGAAAAGGGAAGATGACATGCAAGTCTGAGTAATAATCTAAATCAGTGTTTTAGTCCGACGTTTAAATTTATAAAATTTCAGAGGCTTGAATTTTTTGTCTTTAAAAGATAAGTCAATTCCTGAAAAATTGAGAGGACTCCTATTTTAATGGTCAAGTTTTAAGCGATGATTTTGAAATACGAAAGCATTAATGATGATAATCAATTTTTATCTCAATGAACCCTGAGTATAATAAGCAACCAACCTATCATATCGTTGGCCGAAAGGTCGATAATAAACAAGGATGGAATATTCATTTTCTGTTTCGTACCAATTGCCTTCTAATTCTTCAAGGTTAATTTTTTTACTCTCTCTAGGTACGACAGCGTACATGTAATCGTAATAGCCCTGTTTGAGAAAAAGTTTGGCAACATAGGCTCTTGCTTCTTCACTATAAATCATTTTGCATTCTTCACGCAATTGCCAATTACAAAAATTACCGATCACATAAACATCCGAATCTTCAAAATCTAAGTTTTGTCCAAGACTCAAATAAACATCAGCATAATCTCCTCTTAAATTGGGATCTGAATTTTGACTTTCTAAATCCTCAATCACAAAACGACCATTGACATCTATTCGATTATTATAAACAGAAAAAGCTCTAGAGCCCTCTTTGTAAACGGTGACTTCATGGTTCTCCTCATTTTGGGTAATCTCTGCTATTTTTTCTCGCTTATAGCGAAAAGTTCGAATATCTAGAAAACGAAATTCTTTTCCTGCCGGAAAAACGATTTTACCTTGATAATCATATTGCAATAATTCATTTTTAATAAATAAAGGTTCGAGCCCCGTAATCGCGTTATCCCAGCGACCATTTTGGCGAACAATTACTTTGACATTATTCCGAGGATTTTTGATTCGAATATCTTTGTGATCTATTTCAAAATCAATTTCCTGATGGGTTTTAAATTGACCAACAGCAGAGGGAGGACTCATTTTAGCATTGATTCGCATGATCGGATCAATGACCATAAATCGACGAGTAATTGCTAATTTTCTATCATCCTCGGTATCATATATTTTCAATAAATAGTTACCAGATAGTTTAAAGCTCATGTCCTCATTTGGTAGGGTAAAACTATAGTTGGTATAAGAGACGAGTGTATTAAACGAAAAATTATATTCGTCAATATCTTCTTCATTGAAACCATCGATATAATCCATTTCTGTCAAATCTGACGGCGTCCAATCTGCGTTGCAATGTACGACGGTGTAAGAATAATTTTTGACATCTCCATCTAAATCATCAAAAGTTATGAACAAGCCGCCTTGTTGATCTCGAAGATTGATCAAGGGCTCTGTCAAAGGAGCTCCAATCGGATAAAGGATAGCAGTACGAATATTCTCTAAATAAATCTGGTCAGAATAGACTAGTAACTCGTCCTCTTCTTGAGCATGACTACAAATGGAGATGATTAACAATAAGGGGAGAATAAAATAAAATTTGAGTTGATTAGTTGACACAATTATATTCGTTTGGTATAAAAATAATGTTTCTTCTACAGGATTTGTTGAAGAAGGAAAATAATTTTATTTCGCTGGACTGGTCCAGACAGAATTTTTAATTCTAAATCGCCAAGGCCATGCCGCACATTCTTCAGCGTAAGCAATACCTACTCGTGGACTTGCAACGATCAAATCTTTATCAAGTGGTTGATCTCGGCTTTCCAGCCAAATCTTTCCTTCAGAAGAACATAAAGATTGCCCCGTTTGAGCGGTTGTTATACCTAGCGCCTTACTCATAACGCCTGGACCTGCAGATAATTGTGATTTGACTTGCTTGAAATTTCTCCGTTCTAACATTTTCGGCAGATTTTCAACAGGTTCAATAGCACGAATGAGTACCGCATGAGCCATGCCTTCTTTTCCAGTCACAACATTGAAGAGGTGATGAATTCCATAACATAAATAAACATATGCGACACCACCTTCAAGAAACATGGTCTTCGTTCGTTTGGTATATCGGTTATTATAGGCATGACAAGCTTTGTCATCTGGAGCACGATAAGCTTCTGTTTCAACAATTTTTCCGACAGTCTTTATTCCATCAAAATTGGTCACCAAATATTTTCCCAATAAATCTTGACTTATCGCTACAACATCTTCCCTAGTATAAAAATCTTTTGGCAAAATATTGGGTCGCATAATGATTATACTTAGTATAGTTGAAACATAAAAACTAAAATTACCCACCGCATTAATCACGCTTTGAAGTGAATTTTATAAGCTGTGTAGAAAGAAATTATAAATGTTTGAATTTTGACTCTCAATCAATCTTGTCTTTAATATAAAAAGCATCAATTACCTACGACTATAATTAGGGGCCTCTTTTGTAATGGTAATATTATGAGGATGACTTTCCGCAAAACCAGCAGAAGTGATTTTTACAAATCTAGCTTTTTGCATCATTTCAATATTGGCAGCGCCACAGTATCCCATCCCAGCTCGAAGGCCACCAATATATTGTACCATTACTTCTGAAAGATTTCCTTTGTAAGGTACTCGACCTTCAATACCTTCGGGGACCAATTTTTTGATATCATCTTCAACATCTTGAAAATATCTATCTTTTGATCCCAATTCCATGGCACCAAGTGATCCCATTCCACGATAAACTTTGAATTTTCTACCCTCGTAAATAATGGTTTCTCCAGGAGCTTCTTCCACACCTGCAAAAAGAGACCCCGCCATAATCGTACTGGCCCCCGCAACAATTGCTTTCGCAATATCTCCTGTAAAACGGATGCCACCATCACCAATAATCGGAACACCGCTCCCTTCAATAGCTTTTGCCGCTTCATAGATCGCTGAGAGTTGTGGCATTCCAACCCCCGCAATAACCCGAGTGGTACAAATACTTCCAGGACCTACACCAACTTTAACACCATCAGCTCCAGCATCAACCAATGCTTTAGCTCCTGCTCCAGTAGCTACATTACCACCAATGACTTGAAGGTCAGGAAAGTGAGTTTTGACCGTTCGAACCGCATCTAACACTCCTTTAGAATGGCCATGAGCAGTATCCAGACAAATGACATCCACATCTACATCCACTAATGCTTGTACTCGTTGTAGCATATCTCGAGTTACTCCAACTGCTGCGCCCACGATTAATCTACCCAAATGATCTTTACAAGAATCAGGATAGTTCTCTACTTTCATGATATCCTTATAGGTAATCAATCCTGCCAATCGATTGGATTTGTCGGTGACTAATAATTTTTCGATTTTATGCTCCTGTAGAATTTGTTTCGCTTGCTCCAGAGTAGTTCCGACAGGGACAGTGATCAAATTTGTAGAGGTCATCACTTCTTTGACTGGTCGATTCAAACGGGCTTCAAATCTAAGATCCCGATTGGTCAAAATACCAGCAAGTAAGCCTTGTTTATCCACGATTGGAATTCCACCAATTTTATGATTGCGCATCAAACCCAAGGCATCACCAACTAAGGCATCACTGTGCAAAGTGACGGGGTCGATGATCATTCCACTTTCAGATCGTTTGACACTCCGTACTTGTTCTGCTTGTTCAGCAATGGTCATGTTTTTATGAATGATACCAATACCTCCTTGCTGTGCAATGGCAATCGCGAGTTTATTATTGGTCACGGTATCCATAGCTGCAGATACGATTGGAGCCTTAATTCTGATTTTTCTAGTGAGTTGAGAACTGATGTCTACCTCTCTTGGGAGTACTTCAGAATAAGAAGGGACGAGGAGCACATCGTCATAGGTAAGGGCTTCGCCAAGAAATTTACTTTGGCCTGTTGTGATAGGTACTTTTACTGATTCCATGCGCAAAATTAGAATAATTAAAAAAAAGAAAAAGTTATTTGCAGATAATTTTTTATAATTGTTTTAATAATGACCTAAAATAGACAATGTGTTAATAGGAAATTAACCTTGTTTTAGTGCTGATCAACTAATTTTTCTATTATGATCCAAGTATTTGATGATAATTATTTTATGAGGCAGGCGATCGCTGAGGCGAAAAAAGCCTATGAACGTGGAGAAGTACCCGTAGGAGCTGTAGTGGTTTGTAATGAACAAATCATAGCTAGAGCTTATAATAATACGGAACAACTAACAGATGTAACCGCTCATGCGGAAATCATTGCTTTGACAGCTGCTGCTAGCCATTTAGGAAATAAATATTTAGAAGATTGTACTTTGTATGTCACTTTAGAGCCGTGCGCTATGTGCGCTGGAGCTTTGTCTTGGGCGAAATTGGATCGTTTGGTTTATGGAGCTAGTGATGACAAACGCGGATTTATGCAATTTGGAAAGAGAATGTTGCATCCTAAGACAAGCGTTGCTTTTGGTATTATGATGGAAGAATGTGGTGGTCTACTTAAGCAGTTTTTTCAAGAGAGAAGGAAAGAATTAAGATAAAGAGAGAGGTGAAAAACATAAGTTATCCCGAATTGTAATACTATGCTAGTAACAGATGATTATTATTTTACTCCTAAAGTTGTAAGTAATAAGTGTTAAGTTCCCTAAATTACTGTAGTAATACGCCCGTATCGAGGGGACTAATACTTAGCAATTATTACTTTCGTACATTTTGCCTAATGCGGATTAATAGCTCTACTAATTTAGCAAACTTTAGATTTTAAGGGATAGCTTTCGTTTATTTTCCTTATTCCGTTCTTGCGATATTTTGCTTACTAGATTGCTTTTCTTTTGTTTTTTTAAACGTCAATTTTTCAACTTCTTCTCCCATTTTTAATTCAATTTTATAAATCGCCTCATTTAAATCATTCAACTTTATCTCAATGGTGTTGAGTCCTTCTGATACGGATTGCTCAGTAATATTTAGGATATTTCCTTTCCAATCTTGTAAAGTATATTGAAGATTTGCATCAATTTTAGAATTAAGGCTTATTTCAAATACATCTTTTGCCATGACGTCAGAGGTATGAGAAACCATAAATTGATTGGTGTTTTCTTTTTGTAAAACAAGTATTTTTGAAAAACTATAGGTACCATTTACATTGACTTGTCTGAGTCGATAATATGTTTTTTCCTTATTGCCCGTATTATCTAAAAAACTATATGGATTGCTTTTTTGGGAGTTCCCCACAGCCTTTACGGCACCAAGATTGGTGAACACTAGCCCATCAATTGACTTTTCGACAATGAATAAAGAGTTATCTTCTTCAAAGCTGGTGGCCCAGTGAAGGATGACGCCAATAGCGACTTCTTCGCCGACGATCTGTCGCTCAAATTTGCAAGAAGCATGAATGTTGGAAGTAAAAGATAATAGAAATACCAATAAAGGTAAGATAGTGGTAATGTGTTGTTTTTTCATAAAGTTTGAGTCCTCGGATGAATGCAGTTAATTAAATGTTTTTTTCGAGGGGACTTTATGGAAGAAGTTCCAGAAAGAGAGAATACAATTAATATAAATCATAAACTATGCCATATTCAAACGGTGAGGAAAGGGCATAACTAAGAAATCCCAAGTTGAAATCTATTCCTTTCGAAATTATTCCAACTTGGGATTCTTAAACAAGTTCTTTTTAAATCTTGATTATCCGCCGCTGCTTTCGCCTTGACTAGCAACGTTTGGTCGAGTTTTGATCTCGTCGCCCACTTTTTGGATAATGATATTTTCTTCTTCGTTATTCATTTTAAACATTACGATATAAGTGCCAATTTTCTCATCTTCGACGTTGATATCGATAGTGTTTAGACCAGATTCAAGCATCTGTTTTGACTCCATGATTTGTTCACCATTGATGTGATGAATACAATATTCCATTTCAGCATCGACTGATGATTCCAATGTAATACTCATTCCTTTAGTAGGAAAAGGATTACTCATAGCGACGATCATAAATTGATTGCTCATTTCTTTTTTGACCATGACCGTTTGTGAAAAACTAGCGGTTCCATCAGTATCTAGTTGACGCAAACGGTAATAAGCTTTTTTCTCATTGATGCCTAGATCTAAGAAATGATAACTTTTTTCATCCAAAGAACTTCCTGCAGCGTCGATCGTTCTCAATTCTTCGTAGTGAATACCATCAATGGATCTTTCTACGACAAAAAGATGACTTTCGATTTCTTCGGCAGTTTCCCATTCTAGCATATTTCCGATTTGATGTTCTACGCCTTTTAATGGAATGGAATAAATAACTTCAGCCTTAAGATTTGTCATACAAAGAAGACAAAAGCTAAAGGCTAGTAATTTGAGGTACCTAATGTTTGGTGATGTGCTTGATTTTCTCATGAGACTACTGTTTTCAATTACTTTAGAAATAATGCTAAAAAATAGAGCAAATTAAACTATGCTCTTATATTGGTGTCTAAGGTTTATACAAAAAACGGTTATCACGGATAGAAGTAAAAGTTAATTTGCCTAAAGTGACAAGGAAAACGAGTTAATTTATCGTTAAAGACCGTTTAAATACTAGCTATTGGAGCTGTATTTGTATATATTTCAAAAGAGTTTGATGTCAGAAATAGAGATGATTATATACTGTTTTATATATTTTTACAAGCAATTTTCATGCCCTATTTTTGATCTCGAAAAGAAAAATATATTGAAAACTAAACATTGTTTAAAAAACACCTTGATTCTATGAAAAACGTAAAGAATTTTTTATTACTTGCCGGACTTTTAATCTTTATTAGCTCGTGTAGTCCAAAGCTTAGTCCTTTTACTCAGAAATTGTACAAAGACAATGGCTGGTCGGAAGGCGAACTTAAAAGTATTCAATTTTATTTATCTGAAGATGTGGTTTTGAGAAGAGAAGCCTCTCAAGGTGCTTCGACCATTGAAGGTGGTGAAATAAAAATGGTGGACGGAAAAAAAGTGGAAGAAGTGGTCGTCAGAGAGGGAACACCAGGAGTATTGGTCTTTCTGCCAAAGAAAAATAGATTTGCGGTAAGTTTTGAAAGTAGCGACGAACGTTATCTAATGTTTGGACCTAATCCTAAAGCTGGAAATCGCTATGTACTTTTGGCATCCGATTGGAAACGGAACCGAGGGAAAGTAACCTATGACGGTAAGCCATTTTATACTCCATCAAAGAGTGCATATGCTGCTTTAATGGTAGATTTAAAAAAGATAAGAAAAGTCTCTGTAAAATCACATACTGCGAAGGGACGTAAGGTCAAGTAGGGAACATTTAAAATATCCAATATCCAATATCCATTAAGGAACATGATTCTTCGACAAATCCTGTGTGTATAGACATTCAAAAATGAAATTCAACGCTTCCTTTGGGCGCTTTTTCATCCCATTTTATGAATGTCCACAGTATTTGTCGAAGAAGGAGGAATATTCAATACTTCTAAAGTTGTAGTAAGAACAATGAGAATGTTTTTATTGGATATCAATTTTCATGATTATATCCTTCAATCTCTCCGATTTACTCCTTTTAAAAAAGGGACAAAACGAAATGTATCCAAGGTTTCTTTTTGAAAAGTTGTTTCTGAAATACGGGTAATTTTTAGCATTTGTTGATCTTGATCATTACCCACAGGAATAACTAAGAAACCGCCAATTGCCAATTGTTTTTGTAAAGCTTCAGGGACTTCTTTCGCTCCAGCGGTTACAATTATTTTATCAAAAGGAGCAAATTCTGGCAAGCCTTTATATCCATCTCTAAAATAGTATCGAATGCCTTCAAAACCCATTGATTTGAGGACTTTTTGAGATTTGTAATGTAAATCTTCTTGTCTTTCGATAGTATAAACTCTTGCACCTAAGTAAGAAAGAACAGCTGCTTGATAACCAGAACCAGTACCTACTTCCATCACTTTTTCTCTTTTTTTTATATTCAAAAGCTCTGTTTGGTAAGCGACAGTGTAAGGATGAGAAATGGTTTGTTCATTACCAATAGGAAATGCTTTATCTTGATAAGCCCAATCTTCAAATGCTTTTTCAAGGAAAAAATGACGTGGAATATCTTCAATAGCCGAGAGGACATTTTTATCTCGAATGCCTTTCTTGTACAATTCGGCGGCCAATTTTTTGCGAAGTCCTTTGTGTCGGTAGGTATCTCGATAATTCACTCCAATAGATTAAAACATTAATTAAAAAAACTCGTATTAGAATACTTGTTAAGATATTTTCGTCAGAATGATGAAAATTTAACAAAGCTCTTAGTATTTTTGGATTTTTGATTAAGTAAATTTAAGTTTATTATAACCAAGAATCAGGTTACAAAACTAAAAAAATTAAAAACATGACACCAATAAAATTCGGAACAGACGGTTGGAGAGCTATAATTGCTCAGGAATATACTGTCGATAATGTAAAACGAGTAGCAGAAGGAACCGGTCGGTGGATGCTCCAAAAAGGATATTCAAAGGTTGTGATTGGACATGATTGTCGATTCGCAGGTCAACTTTTTGCAGAAACAACTGCTCGTGTAATGGGCGCCTTGGGCTTAAAAGTGAATTTGGCTAAAGGTTTTGTCTCTACTCCGATGGTTTCATTAGGTGTTGTTAAAACTAAATCTGATTTGGGAGTGGTGATCACAGCTAGTCACAATCCTCCTTCTTATAATGGATTCAAATTAAAATCTAATTATGGAGGCCCGACTATCCCTTCAGATATTGCTGCTGTAGAGGCTTTGTTGCCAGATGTGTGTAATCTAGAATTACCTTCTTTAGAGGAAATGTTTGATCAAGGTTTGTTGAACTATGTGGATCTAGAAGAGATTTATTTGGATCATGTTAAAGCAAATTTTGATTTAGAAATGATTGATAATGCTGGAATTAAAATGGCTTACGATGCAATGTATGGAGCGGGCCAACGTGCAGTAGCGCGTTTATTTCCAAAAGCAGTTTTGTTGCATTGTGATGATGATCCTTCTTTTAAAGGACAAGCACCAGAACCGATTCACAGAAATTTAAAAGAATTATCAGAAACCATTAAAAATGATGGAAGCATTGATTTAGGCTTGGCCAATGATGGAGATGCCGATCGTATCGGAATGTACGATGCTGATGGTAATTTTGTTGATTCGCATCACCTGTTGTTATTGTTGTTGTACTACATGTTTGAGTATAAAAAACAAACGGGTAAAGTGATCATTACTTTTTCCGTAACGGATAAAATGCGAAAATTAGCAGAGCTTTATGGATTAGAGATCGAGGTCACTAAAATTGGTTTTAAGTACATCGCAGAGATCATGACCAAAGAAGATGTTTTGGTGGGTGGAGAAGAATCAGGAGGTTTAGCGGTCAAAGGTCATATTCCAGAAAGAGATGGCATTTGGAATGGTTTGTTGATTATGGAATTTATGGCATTGACTGGGAAATCAATGAAAGAACTCATCGCAGAAGTATACGCTAAAGTTGGAACATTCAATTCTGATCGAGATGATTTACGTCTAAAAGAAGAAGAAAAACAAGCCATTATTGCTACTTGCAAAAATGATCCTTACCAAGCTTTTGGCGATTATAAAGTACAGCGTATCGAAACTGTTGATGGTTTCAAATTTTATTTGAGTGACAACGAGTGGGTGATGATTCGACCTTCTGGTACGGAGCCAGTATTGCGGATATATGCAGAAGCACCGACACCTGCGGATGTTCGAAAAATATTAGATGCGACTACAGAAACTGTTTTAGGTAAAGTAGGAGCCTAGTAGCTTAGCAAATTTATTTGGTTCTTTAAAAAAAGCCGAAAGAGACTATGTTTCTTTCGGCTTTTTCTGTTTCTAGAATAGAACTAAGTAAAATTGATAAACCAATAAAAAAAGCCTGACATAAATGTCAAGCTCATTGGTTCGATTAGAACAGTAATAAGGTGTATATATTTTATCCTCGTCCTTCGGCGAGTATTTTTCTTTGAAAGTGGCATCGCATCCAGTCTGGTACGGGGTCGCCAGTTTCTCTTAGGAATTTGACGCTGCCATCGTCCATGGCATTGTAAATCCAAGAGTGTGTTTTTCCTTTTCCAGTAATGAAAGAACCGAAACGCAATTGGTACTGTACTTCCCAACCATTTTCAATTCGATTGATATTGATATCATTACCACCGATTTTAGGAATACCTAGATCGATAGAATTTACGCCTTCTACATTATAAAATTCATTGGCTAATGCAGACATGTTTAATGGTTCTTTCGATCGGATAGTGATGGCATCTTCATCATCATTCCATTGTACATGTTTTTCGATGATTAAGTCATAATCTTCTAATAAATCATTGATTTCTTCACTATCTGTTTCGCTAATTCCTTCCTGTAAAGGTTCTGCCCAATCTGCTTCTCGATCAAAAATAATGACTAAGTGATCAATGGAAGGATTAGGAAAAGTATGAACATTACATTTAGAAATAGATTGAGCGGTTTCGTTATTCATATAGATATTATGCAATACCTCATAAATGCTTTCCATATTATCTTTAGGAATCACAATGTTTTGGTAACGCAACTCTTCTTTTTTCGATTCTAATCTAAGTGCCAATCGAGCAGCATCTCTTCTGAATTTCCGAGTCAATGACTTTGGTATAGATACTCTATCTTTAGATTCATCAGAAGACTTCGTCATAGGTTTGCTACTAGCCATGATCTCGTCGTCTATATCTTGGCCCTGAACTCCTAGCGAGAGGAATAAAGCGAAGAAGATAAAGAGCATACTATTTTTTTTCATTCGGGTCTGCATATTTGTTGTTTAATATGTTATAAAGCTAAGCAGTCTACGGTTATAATACTTTGTACCCGGTTATCATTTGTGACATGGTTTTTTTAAAACATTCTTTCAACGGTACGTGTTTATTGTCAATTAGACAATCTTATTTTGTGACATCGCTTTTTCAAAAAAGCGTAAAAAATTAAATAATTTAATTCACTGTCTATGCTCACATGTGCAAACTCTATTCCATATTAATAATTAAAATTAGGAGAATTTGAAAAGAGGAGAAAATGGATGAAATTAGCTTGGTTTTACCTTTAAATAAAGTAATGTTAAGAATTTAGATGGGGAATGTTAATATGGAATTACACTCGAAATCTAAATGATGATTAAGAGAGATATTTTCATTATCAATACTTTAAGACTAATTTTAAAATTCAAGGTGAATGGTGTCATCTATCATTATTTTTTAAAAATCATAACATTTCACTCCCTTTCCTCTGCGTCGACCACCTCCACCAAGATTTAACTTGAAAGGATTGATTTTTAAGGCGACATAAAAATCAGCTCCAGAAAACTTTTTTTGTTGGCCAAAAAGACTGCCGATATGATCAGTACCTAAGGTTAAATATCCCAACCTGAGTGCAGTTCCCACTCTGAAATCAGTATAGTTATACAAAACGAGTGGTAGAGAAGCACCAAACCATCGGGTTTCCAATCGAGGACTGATAGCCAATAGATTATCTCTTTGTAAAGCTGCTTTACCCATTGGAATTCGTTGGACCAATGTCGCATTGACATAAAGATTGGGAATGAATTGATAATCAGCTTGTAAGCTCAAAGCTGCAGGTAACCAAATCCCAAATTGATTTCCAGCTCTAGAAGCAAGAGAATCCTCTAAGACATCTTGACTTAATTTTTGGATGCCTTTATCGACATCTGTAATAGATTCATAATCTTGAGCAGCTAATGAAAATGGGGTATTGGTTTGGAAAACATGTTTTTGGGCATTGTTTTTAAAGTTAATTCTTCCGATGTCAATTATAGAGGCACCGAATTTCCAGGTATAATCTCGACCATCACTTCCAATGACCATCGATGCTCCAAGATCGATACCTAGGCCATTTCCATTATTGCTTAAGCCAGTATTGTCTTCTTCTGTGTTGGAATCAGTGAAAGCGAATTCGAAATTAGCAGATGGAAAAGAAATTGTATCACCGACGGAGTTGGTAATAGAAGTATTGGTACTATTTTTAAAATAATAGGCTTCATATCCTTGTAAGAATTTTAGATTAATTCCAAAACCAATGTTACCATCACTTGTGGGCATATTGATGGCGTAATTAACGCCTATTTCGCTCCAGCCCATTCCGGCACTTTTTCCTTTAGATATATCGACGGGCTCTTCGTAAGCTACTTGTTTGACTTGATAATACCCCAGATGAGAAGGAATATTTCTAATAGAAGCCGAAGCTCGTACACGGGTAAAAAGTCCAAATGAATGTCCAGATTCTAAGTTGACCATAAACGAAGGCCCCATGACGTCTAATACTGCAGATCCATATTTTTTCTTTCCATTATTGTAATAATCGGCTACGAGATCATTTTCATTTGGGCGAAAGCCCTCCGCTAAATCTGGAGCAGAATAAATATTATCAGCTTTTGTTGCATTCAATACGCTGGTATTTCCAATATAGCCGTAATTGTTTTCTACAAAAACTCCAGCCGCTACTAGGTTGATATCCCATCTAAAGGGACTGGTCAAATTACTCGTTGGATTTAAGGTCACCCCATTGATTCCAGAATAGTTATCAAAGCGAAGACCTAATTGTTCTTGCGCAAAAAGTTGGGTAGAAAAAATGATGGATAGAGAGAGGCTGAAAACTGCTGTTACAAATTTCATTAAGTGTGTTATTGAGGGTGTTAGAATTTTAGGCTTGTCATTTTCAAATGGTCGAATGGAAATAACGAGGTCAGCGATTATCGATAATTATTTTAGAATTACTTCAAAAAAGCTGATAATTAATTTATTCTAATTTTGTGCCTATTTTCATATTTAGATAAAATGGGCAATTGTTTTGGTTAGAAATATGGACGACTTTTGTCGGAAAGATATTGTGTAATAGAAAGACTATCTTTTCTTTTTCTTAGAGCATGTGTTGTACAAAGTAAAGTTTAAACACATGGTCTAAGAATAATTTAAGGGGAAGTTATATCTGAGCCATGGATGTTTTTTACAATTGGAAATAATCCATGATTTTAGGAAGGAAAATAAAGCAAGCAATTCCTACGGTACCCATAGCAGCGATCAAGACTCCCGCAGCGGCGACATCTTTAGTTCGACCAGCAAGCTCATGATAATCAGGAGATACCAAGTCAGTTATATGCTCCAAAGCGGTATTAAATGCTTCTGCGCTGATAACAGTACTAATCGCAAAAACTAAGAAACACCATTCAGTAGTCGAAATGGAAAAGAAGCATCCAAGCAAAATGGCTAGAATAGCGGCAACCAGATGTATCCGAGCGTTAGGTTGAGTTTTGAATAAGTCGGCGATTCCTGCAAAGGCATATTTGAAACTATCAATCCTTTTGCGCAACATCCGATTCGTTTGAGTTGAATTGATAAATTCCTTTTATTCCTAAGTGAGCAGAGTTATCACTTTTGATAGGCCTGAAATTGATACAAGTTAAATGATTAGAATAAAAGATATAATCCACAGGGTTGTTAAATATATCAGCAAAGCCTAAGTAGGCACTTCGGCGACTATCCTCTAAATTGGCTACTTCTTTTAGTTGTTGTATTTCCGCCCACCATGGTGGAGCGTTGTAATCTCCTAGAGTAATCGTTGGAAGATTATTTTTAGTAGCGTAATCAGATATTTGGATCAAATGCTCTTGCATTCGATTATAAGCACTTTGATAAAGAGGCGGTGTAGTGTGCGAGGCAATGAATTGAATTTCTTTTCCGTTTCCTTCTGCTTTTACCCTTCCTGTTAAATTAGGAATATCTTCATAAAAAAAAGTATCTAATTGTTGAAAAGGAAATTTCGAATAGATGGCAATACCAAATGGGTCAAAGCGAACAATGGAATTAGAATGTGGATATTTTTCTATTAATGTTTCTTGTAGTACTTGATGCCAATCTGGAGTCACTTCTTGTAAGGAAATAAGATCCGCTTTGCTATCGACAATTTGTTGAATAGTATTCAGATAATCTTCATCAGAGGCAGATAGATTGAAATGTGCCACCGATATTTTTGCTGTACTATTGACTGCAGGGGCAGTTAGTATAGGGTTAGAAGAATATTTTAAAAACATACATAAACCCGCACAGCAGGCAAAACTGGTAAACATCAAACGAGTTTGTTGAATCGTTAGGAAAACCATAGCAAGCAATAGATACCCAATCATTATTTGCACAGCAAACTGAGATCCCATTTTAAATAGAAAATAATTAGGAGTAAAAATACAAATGAAGGCACCTAAGATGATTAAGGTGCTCAAAATGGCTTGAGTGAATTTATAATTTAAAATTCTAGTTATCATAATTGACTGTAAATATACATATTTTACCTTTTGAGGGTATAAAATTGGGGTAAAAAGTATATAGATCGATTAACTGTAGATTCGTATTTATTAGACCTTCTAAAAAAGTGTTGGTCACTAAATAGACTGATATCTGATTTATTACAAGTTGTCCGCAACGACTACGGTCTCTTTGAATCGTTCAATAGTACCATCAGGATTAGTCAATTCAACCCATACGATATAAATGCCAATTCTCGCTTTGCTATCATCCTCTAAAGTACCATCCCATTTTAAGTTACCTCCATTAGCTAATAATTCACTTTTGGCTAATTGGTGAATCAACCGCCCACGAGCATCGAATATATCTACCTTTGCTAAAAATCCTGGTCGATCAAGTTGATAATTGATCAATAAAACATCTTGAAATCCATCGCCATCTGGAGAAATCGTTTTGACAGGTATGGAAAGAATGTCGCTACCTTGATTAGCGACTTCAAAGAATTGTGAGTTTTGATAACTAGGAGTAGCAAAGCCAACTGTACTTGCAGCAGAATGCCAATTGCCTTTTTCTTGTGTATTCCTTTCAGGGTCGAGTCGTTCCAATGAAACGCCCTCGATATTATCTAAAAGCGCATTGTGAAAGGATTTGTCATATTGTAACTCATCAATAACAACAGAACCTAAGGTTAACAAAACGACTTGATCTTCTCTATTGTCATAACTGGGTAAAGGGGTTTGAACAAAGTTTTTAGGATTGGGGACAGTATATCGTGATTGAACATCTGTTGGCGAAGGGGTAAATATCATGTAGGTCTCAGGAAAAATTAGATAAGGTACTGTTACGTCTAATAGGTTCTCTAGTTCATTTTCTTCATCTCGTGTTGTAAATAAAAAATCTTTACTATCCAAGACTTTAGAAGATCGATTGTATAATTCTACAAAACGACTTCCTCCTCTAGCTGGATCGTGAAGGACCTCATTGATGACAATATCATTTGGTTCAGGAAATTGAGCTAAAGCAAATTGAGCAGTATTTGGAGTGGCTAGTGCTACATTTCGGCAATCGGTAATCCCCGTGATTGTAATTGTGTAAATGGTTTGTTCCGGAATGGGATTAGTGAAAAGAATTTTTATCTGATTGAATAATGGATCAACCACCTGAATTCCTTGTATGCTTAGACCCGCGGGAGTAATTTGATAATGGTCAAGATTGAGCGCTTCTATTTGATCCAGCGCTTTATTGAATGTCAATTCTAAAATATTAGGATTTTCTCTTGAAATATAAGTTTTGTCAAGTTCTAAAGTGATATCCTCTGGTGTTGGATGAGTAGAATTTAGGCTTCCCGGTGTACCTCCAATACCTGCATTTGAGGTGGCCCAATTGTTACTACTGATATCACATGTTTTGGAAGGATCAATTCGCTCCAGTGAAAAACCACCATTATCTTTACCTTCGTCTTGCCAATCAAGACTATACTCCACGCCATCAATCACTTGCCCATTTGGATCTCTTAAAGTTAAAGTTTCTCCACCGATAGATAAGTTAAAAGATTCAAGCTGAATCACATCTCCATAAACACTGAAATTGATAAAGAAATTAGTTTTTTGTAAAATAACATATTGTCCCGGAAGTAAAATAAAATAAGGAAAAGGAACTGGATTTAGACTTCCTTCATCAAGGGTATAATTTTCAAGATTAATCGCTTTTTCGCTTCGATTAAATAATTCTAAAAATTCTATCTCAGGAAATCCAAGACTTGGCGTTACATCAGCATAAATTTCATTGATAATGATATCATATTGTTCGGCATCTTCCGTAATGTAAAAATCAAAAGTAGCGGTACTTCCTGCTTCTATATTATTTCCAACACAATCACTTACATTATTTATTCTAAGGGTATAGGTCGTTTTATCTTCAAATGGATTGTCAAAAAGTAGAATCGCTGATAATTCATCTTCTTGCAGTTCCACAGAAATTAGATTGACTCCCGTTGGTTGGATCATATAATTTCCAATTTCAATTAAAGAAGCTTCATCCATGATCTCATCGAAGGTCAATAAAACTTCTTGATCGTTGATAGCAATGGAACGGACAATTTTCGGAGGTGTGTTGTCTTCAAAATTTTGAAAAGTAGAATTTTGCCTTCC
This sequence comes from uncultured Saprospiraceae bacterium, assembly GCA_964441245.1. Lineage (GTDB taxonomy): Bacteria > Bacteroidota > Bacteroidia > Chitinophagales > Saprospiraceae > JALZUU01. The sequence goes on from CAYTVR010000045.1 coordinate 24,780, forward strand.
CGGTGTCCCCCCTGAAAAATCATTAGAAGCAATCCAGTTGTTAGCTCCTTGACAAGATAAGTTAGGGTTTTTTAATTCTAGGCTATAACCGCCATTATCTTTATCGCCATCTTGATACCAACTTATGGAATAATTGACATCGTCAATCAGTGTACCCACAGGATTGGTCAGACTAATTTCATCCCCTGTATTATTAAGCGATGGTAGCGAAATGACATTGAGGGTGGGACCAAGTGTTTGATACGCTTCGAACTCTTCATCATTACATAAAATGACATAGGTGTTTGGTTCAAAAATGTAAGTCGGTAAAACTATGGAGCTATTGGCATCTGAAAAGGTATATCCTTCTAGGTCAAAAGTTTTATCAGAACGATTAAACAACTCTATGAATTCTCCTTCCGGCAAACCAAGACTTGGCAAAAAATCTGGATAAATTTCACTGATTAAAATATCAGAAAAATCAGCTTGATCTGGTTGAAAAAAGAAAAAGGAAACGCTGGTAGAAAGCGATGGATTTTCTACAAGATCTTGAACATCGACACTCGTTAAGTTATAAGTTAGACCACTGGTCAAAGGAGCCACCGTAAGATGTACTAAAGTCGGATCAATATTGTCCAATTCGGCGCTTAAAACACTTCCTTCATTATCTAAGGTAAATTGACTTGCTGCAAGAGTATCAGGATCTAAATCTTCATTAAAAACAACATCTATTCGTTCTGCTGTGATAGGCAAAGCACTGATCATTACTGGTGGTTCCAAATCAACTTCGACGGAGTCAATTAAGATATCATCGAAAAAGAATTTATCTTTTCTGCTAAGCGTATAATTACATTGGAAACCAAAAAAATCTCCCGTAGGATAAGTGTTGTCCATTACCGTTCCGAAAGGAACAAAATCAAAACCACCAGAAAAATCTACCTGCAAATCCCAATTGCCCATTTGATCTCTTTTGATACGAAGTCTAGCGATTGGATCGTCAGCAGTACTGCCATCAAGGCTTTGCGCCAAAACAGTTTCCGTATCTCCATCTTGTCTGATTAGCGTGATTTTATCATTAGTTCCACTTTCCCCAATTTCTAGAAAGTAACCGTTCAGATTCCCATTTAAATCAGAAGAGTTAGAAGAAAGGAATATTTTTAACCGATTGTCATCAGAAGGATCAAAATCCATGCGGAAATAAAATTCCCATAAGGTACTATCTGCCATATTTACGTTAGTATAAACAAAAGAATTGCCAGCAATAGTATCTTCTAATTGCATCTCTCCATCGCTGTTCACAATGTAAATACCATTATTAACAATCCATTCAGGATCGGCATTAATATTGCCATCATCAAAATGATCACCTAATTGAGCGGTTAGAAATAGAGGAGTTATTAATAAGAGATATAAAAAAAGTGACTTCTTCATTCTTCAAAAATAGCAATAAATTGAAAAAGTAGCTATATTTGTTTACCGCATTAATTTGTCATGATTAGCTTCTTGATACAAAAAATGTATTAAAGAAATCAATCAGATGAATTTGTTGATCTAAAACGAAACGAACTTACACCAAATTTACCAAGCATTTTTTCACTTTTCAAATGTATTTTAAAATGAAAGTAGCAGTTGTCGGCGTTACCGGTTTAGTCGGTACAGTTATGCGCGAAGTGCTCGAAGAGCGTAATTTTCCTATCACTGAATTTTTGCCAGTAGCATCACCTCGGTCAGTTGGGAAAAATATTGATTTTAATGGAAAAACCTATCAGGTTATTGGAATGCAAGAAGCAGTAGATCAGGCTCCAGATATTGCCATTTTTTCTGCAGGTGGAGGTGTATCAAAAGAATGGGCTCCTCGTTTTGCTGAAGTAGGAACGACCGTTATTGATAATTCTTCAGCTTGGCGGATGGATCCAACTAAAAAATTAGTCGTACCTGAAATCAATGCTGATGTATTGACAGAAGAAGATAAAATTATTGCCAATCCTAATTGTTCTACTATTCAAATGGTGGTTGCTTTAGGACCATTGCATGATGCGTTTTCAATTAAACGTTTAGTGATTTCTACTTATCAATCGATCACAGGAACAGGAGTGAGTGCAGTTAAACAATTCGAAGCAGAGAAAAAAGGAATTGAATTGTCGGATGAAGAAAGAGCTTATCACTATCCTATCTTTAATAACTGTCTACCGCATTGTGATATATTTTTGGAAAATGATTATACCAAAGAAGAAATGAAATTGGTACATGAAACTCGAAAAATATTAAGCGACGATAGCTTACGAATTACTGCGACAGCGGTACGAGTACCAGTTCAAGGTGGACATTCAGAAGCGGTGAATATCGAATTTGAAAAACCATACACTGTAGCTGAAGTAAGAGAAGTTTTAACCAATTCAGCCGGTGTTATTGTGCAAGATAACATTGCGAAAAATGAATATCCAATGCCAAGGTACGCCAAGGATAAAGATGCTGTATTTGTTGGACGAATTCGTCGAGATGATTCGGCAGACAATGCTTTGAACTTGTGGATTGTTTCCGACAATCTTCGTAAAGGAGCGGCAACAAATGCTGTTCAAATTGCAGAGCATTTGCTGGAGCAAAAAATGGTAGGCGCAAAAGTAAAAGTGTAATTAAAAAATTACTAAGTAGTTTATAGACTGAACATGTTTTCTTTAGTCTACTATACAGAAAAGTCAAAAGTTGTTGATCAGCTTTTGACTTTTCTATTTGTGGAAAATATGTGGTTTAGACTGAAATTTCATTTTGTAAGTATTTTTGCATTCCAAAGAACTTCTGTAAATAATCTTGCTTCATATGATGTTTTTTAAAAATAATTTCCGACCTTTTGGAAAAGAAAAATTTAAAAGACATGAGTTTTCAAATTATTAAACAAGCCACCGTTTTTGATGTTGTCATTATTGGTTCAGGAGCTGGTGGTGGTATGGCTGCAAAAGTATTAGCGGATGCTGGATTGAAAGTCGCTATTTTAGAAGCAGGAGTTCATTTTGATCCGAAAAACAAAGCGCAACAAACTCAGATGAAAATGCCTTATGATTCTCCGAGGAGAGGGGCTGGTTCGACCCGTGCTTTTGGAGAATACGATGCTTGCTATGGCGGATGGGAAATAGAAGGAGAACCTTATACGCAAGCAAATGGAAGTAAATTCGATTGGTTTCGAGCAAGAATGCTAGGAGGGCGAACGAATCATTGGGGACGTATTTCTCTTCGATTTGGTCCTGATGATTTTAAGCGTGGAGACATAGATGGACTGAGCGATAGTTGGCCGATTGGTTATGAAGATATCAAACCTTATTATGACAAAGTTGATCAACTCATTGGTGTTTTTGGTAGTAAAGAAGGCATTTATAATGAGCCGGATGGATTTTTTCTACCACCTCCAAAACCCCGCTTACATGAATTGTATCTCAAAAGAGGAAATAAGCAATTAGGGATACCAGTCATTCCTTCCCGAATGTCCATGTTGACTCGACCGATCAACAAAGAAAGAGGAGTGTGTTTTTATTGTGGTCAATGTAGTCGATCTTGTAATGTGTATGCTGATTTTTCTTCAGGATCATGCTTAGTCAAACCAGCAATGAGTACTGGATTTGCAGAGTTGTTTGTCAACGCCATGGCTCGAGAAATCATCACTGATTCGGAAGGCAAAGCTACAGCCGTTTCTTATGTCAATAAGGAAGATTTAAAAGAATATCAAGTTCGAGGAAAGACCGTTATCTTGGCCGCTTCAGCTTGTGAATCTGCGAGACTTTTATTGAATTCTAAATCACCACAACATCCCAATGGATTAGCGAATGGAAGTGGTGTCGTTGGAAAATATTTACATGATTCTACAGGGACATCACGAATGGCCTTGATTCCTAATTTAGTCGATCGAAAGTTATACAACGAAGATGGGGTAGGTGGATTACATCTTTACACTCCTTGGTGGTTGGATAATAAAAAATTAGATTTTGCCAGAGGGTATCATATTGAATATTGGGGAGGTTTGGGAATGCCGATGTATGGCTTTGGAATGGGAGTAGATGGCCTGAATAGTTTGATTCCAGATTTGGCTGGAGCCAAAAAGAAAGCAGGAGGTTATGGTAAAGATTTTAAAAATGATGTTCGACGTTTTTATGGTGCATTAGTCGGAATGGGGGGAAGAGGAGAAAGTATTCCAAGAGAAACAAACTATTGCGAAATTGATCCAAATACAGTTGATCGCTATGGCATTCCTGTACTGCGATTCAATTATGAATGGACTGATCAAGAACGAAATCAGGCTCGACACATGCAAAATACATTTGAAGAAATTCTAACCAATCTGGGAGGTATTTTATTAGGGGAAAAACCAGGTAAAGAACGAAACTATGGTTTAGAAAATCCTGGAAGAATTATCCATGAAGTGGGAACAACAAGAATGGGACATAATCCTGCAAATTCAGTGTTAAATGCTTATTGTCAGGCACACGAAGCCAAAAATGTATTTGTCATGGATGGCGGCCCTTTTGTTTCGCAAGCGGATAAGAATCCAACTTGGACAATTTTAGCTTTAGCTTGGAGAGCTTCTGAGTATTTGGTAAAAGAAATGAAAAAACAAAATCTATAAGTTTCAATAAAATTCTTTCAAACAGAATTTTTTAAATAAAAGAAAATGGATAGACGTAAAACAATTAAAACTTTATTGGCAGGAACAGTGGCGACCGGATTAGTCGCCAGTGGTTGTAAGGTGGATTCTAAAGATGAAAAGAAGGAGTTAGAAAAAGCGCAATTTTCAACTAATGGGCAAACTCCAGAAGAAGTAAAACGAGATGCTGATTTACGAGCCGAAGGTTCTTTTTTTAATGAACATGAATTGGCAACTGTAGCGGTTTTATCTGATTTGATTATTCCTGCAGACGATCAATCGGGAAGTGCAACAGAAGCTGGAGTTCCAGCATTTATTGACTTTATGATGTTGGATATACCGGATAATCAGACATTGATGCGTGGAGGTTTGAAATGGTTAGATCACTTTTGTCTCAAGAAATTTGAATTAGGATTCAAAGACCTTCAAGAAGATCAGCAGAAGGAAGTTTTGGATTTAATAGCTTATCGAGACGAGGTATTACCTGAGCATAAGTACGGCGCCAAATTTTTTAATTTGATGAGAAATATGGTCAGTACTGGTTTTTTTACCAGTAAAATGGGCGTTAAAGATTTGGGTTATGTTGGTAACCGGCCGAATGTTTGGGACGGAGTTCCAGAGGACGTTTTGAAAAAACATGGCTTGAGTTATGATGAACGAACTTTGGCGATTTGTGTCAAACCTGAAGATCGCGGTACGATAGTTGAATGGGATGAAGATGGAAATATCATTGGTTAATCATCTAATCTGTCGAAAGACTTTAAAGAACAGAGTAAGCTTTAAAGAAACGATCAATATAAGGCTTGGAAATGTTCTGTTATTTTTTAAAAAAAGTCTTTATATATAGGTAAGAAAAATGTCAAATCAATTGATAATGAACACATAGTGTAATATTTACATATAGTAAAAGACCTTGATCGAATTCCTGAAAAACTTGAACATTTACTGTTATTTTATTACTTTTAAATCCCCATAGTAGTTAAAATGAAGAATTTATACACGACACGGAATAAAAAAGTGATAATTAGTAACCGCTTTTATCCCTTTATCGTTATATCCTTTGAGTAGGAAAAAAAAAATTTTAAAATCACTTTTTTATCCTGTTCAAATGTAAATACTTTATCACAGAGAACTTTGTAAAAAATACTGGACTTGAAGCGCATGTTTATTTGATGAACATCAGCAAAGAATATCACTACCGAGTGACCTTAATATTGAATGATAATATTTGTAAACGAAAATAGAATACCGTACACATGAAGACAAAACTTGTACTTTGGGGGACCAATGCCCAGGATGAAAAAGTTTTAATTGGCTTGGAATTGCGTCCCAACGACAATAAGGTAAACATACATACCTTTCCTGAAAATTTAGCTACAGAAGAATTTAGTAAACAATTACTTAATGAATGGCGCAATGGCCAAGAAGTAGCTTTTCCAGAAGGATATACTACTTTAGAGCGAGAACTTTCGATCACAGAAGGTCTATTACCTGATGATCTCAAAGTAGAACGCGGTGATTTGGTTCAGCGGGCACAAACAGAATGGCATTTTGTTGTTTTATCCTCTAAACTTAATGAAGCCTATCAAACAGAGTTGGCAGAATTAAGAGAAAAAATAGAACAACTTTCTTCATATGATTCTCAGACTTGGGAATCGCTAAAAGGGTTTTGGAATAAAGTACAAGGTCAGGTAAGAGAACGAAATCTATTTCGAGAGCATGCGAATTCTTTAAGAGATAATACCAATGCACTTTTTACAAAGTTGAAAAGTTTGAGAGCTTCCTTAGATGAGGAGTTTCAACAAAAATCGGAAACACACTTCAATACATTTATGGGCAACCTTAAAGAATTGGAAGATCGTTTACTTAAAGGAATGAACCTGTCCGGTATTTTCAATGAACTAAAAGATTTGCAACGAACCTTTAGAGATACCAAATTAACCAAGGATCACCGATCTAAAGTTTGGGATCGTTTGGATGCTACCTTTAAAGCGGTTAAAGAAAAGAAATTTGGACCTCAGTCCAATGAAGATAGTTCTCCAACAGAACGGTTGAAACGTCGTTATGATGGACTGATCGTAGCCATTGGAAAAATGGAAAAATCAATCAAGCGAGATAAGGATGACTTAGGTTTTCAAAATCATAAAATCGCAACAACGGACGGTCAGTTAGAAGCTCAGATTCGTCAAGCGAAAATTAAAATGATTGAAGAGCGAATCCGTTCTAAAGAAATGAAGTTGGAGGAGATGCATAAGACGCGTGGCGAACTTGAAAAACGAATTGAAGCTCAAAAAGGAAAAGATGCGAAACGTGCTGAACAGAAAAAAGTAGAAGCTGCTAAGGCTGCTGCCAAAATTAAAATCGCTGCTGAGATTAAAGAGGCGGAGGAAGCTAGAAAAGGAGATGAAAAAATACAGAAGGCTGCTGAAGCAATTGAAGAAGGTAAGAAAAAACCTGAATCTGATACCGTTGTTGAAGCAGTGTCTGCGACAATGAATGAAGCAGGTGAAAATGTAATTGATGCAATTGAAGATGTAGTGGATACGATCCGCGCGGTTGCTGAAGTCATTGGAGGAAAAGTAAGTGAAGCGGTCGAAGAAGCAAAAGAAAAAGTTGAAACGATTGTAGAAGAAATAAAAGAGGATGTAGAAGCTAAGACGAGTTCTGAAAGTGCGAGTGAAGAGACCATGGCTCAATCGGATGACTTAAAAGCAGTTGAAGGAATCGGACCTAAAATTGAAGGAATTCTCAATGAAGGAGGTATTCGAACGTACGCTCAATTAGGAGCTGCTTCAGTTGATCAAATTAAAGGACTATTAGAAGCGGCAGGAGGTCGTTATAAAAATCATAATCCTACGACTTGGCCTCGTCAATCTAAATTGGCTGCCGATGGAAAATGGGATGAACTAAAAGCCTGGCAAGATGAATTGGATGGCGGAAAAGAAGTAGTCAAAGCTTCTGGAGAAGAAGAGTAAGTTTTATTTTTATAGGCTTAAATGAAGAAGTCAGAAATTGCGGTATGCGATTTCTGACTTCTTTTTTTATAAAAAAAGTAATGCGATTTAATTCTTCTACTTCAAATTATTCAATGATTACTTTTTTGACTGTAATTTTATGGTCAGCATATATTTTTACAAAATAGAGACCAACAGGAACACTCGTAATATCAAGGTCAAGAGTTTGGGCCAAATTAGATGTTGTCAAATTTTTCTGTAGTACATTTTTGCCATCAGCACTGACGAGTTCTACTAAAACATCTTGCATCTCTTTGCTACGGATACTAACGTGAAGTATTCCTGATGCTGGATTGGGGAAAACATCTACTTTAAGTTTTTCCCCTTTCAGATCCTTCGTATTTACACTAAGTTGTGATTCCACGACAGTTCCTCCTTCAATTCCAAAAGTACAATTATCTTCTGATTGATCAGAGGAGACACAAGCTTGTCCATTATATCGGTGAATGTCTATCACTTCAATATCATCAATATACCAAAAACCACCGCCTGGAGGAGCACCGCCATTGCTTGACGCAAAACTGAATCGTAAATATACTTCCTCGTTTTTGTAATCACTTAAGTCAAAATAAGTGTCCACAAAATTCGCAGTCGTACCCGAAAATGCCTGAAGGTTTGGAATAATGAAAGTAGTGTATTGAACAAAACCAGGATAGCCATTTCGAATAGCATCTTCATTTGTTAATGGTTGAAAAACGGCGGTATCAAAATCAGGATCAGTAGAAATCTCAACGATTCCTCCATCTACCCCTCCTTGCGTTTTATAACGATGATAAAATCGAAGTGCAGGTTTATCTCCACTAATAAGAATCGGTTCTTTTAGCACTAACTGCTGACGCGCTTCTGCACTGGTATTGGTGATCTTCCAAGACGAATTGCCTGAATATTTTTGAGCAGTAGAAAGCTGCCATTCTAAGCCAGGATTGTTGGTTGGTGTAATCGCTCGGGGTTCCCAATTGTCCTCGGTTTCTGCATCAAAATAATGTTGAGTTAAGGAGGCATCAGAAATAGTGTTAGAGACTTGATAAAAGAATTTTACAGTATCTAAGTATTCCATGGTCCCAATATCAAAACTTAAAGTACTACCATTTAAAGTTGCCGGAAGTGTAGCATTACCTGTAAAGGTAAGTCCAAAAGGAAGTTTATCATTGACAACGACATTGGTCATTGTTTGTGGATTGTGGTTATAGACTTCTAAAAAAATATTGTAATTAGCTCCAGCATTGACAATCTTAGCGGAGGTTTTATATATTTTTAATTGTTCCACGCAAAGTGGGGTAGGATCAAAAGATTCTATAGCGTCCAATCCATCATTATCCCCTTGATCAGCTGCACCTCCTAATCCTCTGCGAGCAAAAGTCTCAGAAATCATACAACGATTGACTCCTCCATACCTCATTTCATCAGCTAAAAGAATGGCATCTCGTGCATCTACAAAACCTGGTTTGCAAGGTTGTAATTTCATCCCATCCATCACCAGTTGAATGGCCATGTTATTTCCTTTTTCACCATATAATAGGTCGTCACTCCAACCATATACTTCAACAAAATTCCAATACATATCCCAAATCATACTACACCAAACAGCTCCAAGACCATGTGGAATTCTTTCATTTCCAATATCTCGATAAGTAAGCGGATTGATGGTCATATCTGTACTATATGGATAGTTTCGAACACCATTAGCATCTAAACTTTCTCTATAAAGAAAAGTAGCTAAACCTCTTTTTAGTTCTCCAGAATCACCTTCTTTTACTGTTGTTGCTAAAGCAAGAAAGTCACTCCAACCTTCTCCCATTTGTTCATCATTATTTAGGCATAAAGTTGTATTGGGACCACCAGTTAATCGTTCCGAAATACCATGAGCATATTCGTGTGCTATGATTCCATTATCAAAATCCCCATCTAAAAATTCTGGTCCTGTTGGTGTTGGTAGGGCTAAGGTGACATTTAGTCCACTTGCAGCATGTACCCTTATTTTTTGACAATCAACACTACCGATGCGAATGGTTGGAATATTTGGATCAGGAATTCCCGCAATTCCATTCATGAAATTCGGCTCTGGGTTATAATCACAAATGATGACTGCGATTGCACCGTGCTCTTCAGCATTGACTGTTTTTTGTTCGTAATCACAACCACCACGATCGATGAGTGCAATTTTTCCGTTAAGGGCACTTCCATTCGCAAATCCTGCTTCACAACCATCAGTAGAGAGCGCTTCGCTGACTCCATCATCAACAATGACGACATCGCCGGTGATTGGTGTTGAAGTAATAGGTGGACCAAAATCTGCAAGACTAGCAATATATGTTTCTTTAACAATATCAGGAGAGTTGACTTTTAAAATTTGTTGCCCTCCTGGGGTTCTATCCCATAAAAACATTTCCATTCGGCCTTTGCTGCCTTCAGGACCTGCAGTAAAATAGGCATTATTGACATTGTCACCATCTTGAGCTTCTGCTTTTACATAGTCATCGTCAAAACCGCCATTTCCGTAATTGTTTTGTTGAAAATTCCCAGCAGGTTCATCAAATCCATAAACATAAGCGAAATCATGCATGAAGTTGGTTGCATAAAATAAATTGGTTACCGCAGCTTCTTGATTGGCATTTGGTGTTGAATTGGTACTCATCGGAAAATCAAAAGTTAAGGAAGCACCGCCATCTGGTTCATCATTAGAGTCTAGATTATTGCCATTGGTATCTTGATAAGCGTGGGCGTTATTTCCTCGGGTAATCGTATATTCTGCTCCAGAAGTTCCATTGGTATCATGCCATCCATATGGAGAGGCAGTCAAATCATGTGGATCAGAAACAATGCTTCGAGATCCATGAGCCGGACTTTCTACTGGAAATTCAAATACATTATATTGACCTGCCATTGAGGTGTTTTGTAGCTTAACTTCATTAATTTTTTCTTCTTCAGAGTGAGTACACTTTTGATGAGCATCTAATCGTCGATAGGCACTTTCGTGAAATGTACAAGCGTGCGTCCAATTTACCACTTCTAAAACCTCACCTGTAAGCGCATCAATTCTTAGACTTGGAAAATCACTTTTAGTCAATAGTCTAATCGCTAGATTCCAGGCCAATCTTAATTGGCCATCATTCATGGTATGATAGCATAATTGAACTTTAATATCTTCTTCCGACAGATTACCTTTATCGAAAATGGTTTCGTTCAGGCCTTTTTCTTCTTTAATTCTCGGAGATTCGATGTCTCTTAGTCCAATGTAAGTGGCAGCAAGAATGACTGCTTTTTTGGCTGTTATATTGGGTTCAGTTGTATTAATTTTTTCTTGAAGATTGGAGGTGAAACGATGGCCAACATTATATGCTTTTCCATTTTGGTCAATAGTAATGTTGATCAAATTTCTGAGGACATCAATTCCTTTGTATCGTTGGTTGAGATAAAGGTGAGTGACTCCAGTGCTTTTAGTTTGATATAAATTGCTTATTCGTAGATCTTGAATGTCCAAGTCACTTAGTCCCCATTCCGCCTGATGTTTTTTGATATGCTGTATACCAATGTCTAGTGGTGCTCTTTGAGCACGTACTATATTGATGGAGAAAAGGAAAAAGATTAAGCCTAGTAAAAGGTGTTTGTTAGATAAGATGTTCATGATAACCGGTGTTTGAATAGAAAAGTACTTAGTTTTTTAATTATGGATAACTAGACATTAAAATTAGTTAAAAAATAAACAAGATGCTTTGGATGATATACATTCAATTGCTTGAAAATAGCGGATATGTCTTAAAAGTGTAAATAAAAATTGTTTAAACGTCTGATATATCGATAGGAATCGAAGCAATTGATAAATTAAGGTCAATAAATTTGCCAGAATGCATAATTTATCGACCTTGTAAGAAATTCAACAAAAATAAAGAATGGCAAGTAGAAATAAATCGATGATTTTTGGCCGGCATCCGGTGATGGATGCTATACAATCGGGGAAACCTTTTGAAAAATTGATTCTTCAAAATGGTGTGCGTGGTGAATTTGAAAAAGAAATTCGGCATTTGAGTCATCAGTTTAATATTCCGATGACGGTGGTGCCAAAAGAGCGGATGGGAAGATATACACAAGGGAATCATCAGGGGATTATTGGTTTTTTATCAGTGATGCCTTATTATTTGATTGAAGATGTTTTGCCGATGATTTATGAGAAATCTGAGGTTCCATTGATTTTGATCTTAGATGGAGTGACAGATGTTCGGAATTTTGGTGCCATTGCGCGTTCCGCAGAGTGTTGCGGCGTTCATACGATCATTATACCTAATAAGGGATCTGCAGGAATTACCGAGGATGCTTTGAAGACGTCTGCTGGAGCTTTGACAAAAATTCCCGTTTGTCGAGAATATAGTTTGCTTAAAACAATTGACTTTTTAGAAATGTCTGGGATTCAAATTTTTGCTAGTCGACTGGGTGCTTCGGATGCCTTGTATGATTTGGATTTGACTGTGCCCACCGCTATTATAATGGGATCAGAAGGAGATGGAGTGAGTAAGGCTTTGCTTAAGAAAGTTCAGAATCATTTTATCATTCCACAATTAGGGACTTCCAATTCGTTCAATGTTTCGGTGGCTTCAGGAATTATTTTGTATGAAGCTGTACGGCAGCGAATAAAAATAGAGGGATAAAAAAGACTCCCGGAAGAACCGGGAGTGGGATTCAAAAAACAGCAGGATATAAAATAGAGAGACTATGACATGTGAGTGAATGTTTTCATGGGGATTTGGAGTTGTTAATCTGATTTTATTCAGATTTTTTTGTCATGGAATTTATCTGTTGATATTTATTTGAGTTTTGTTCAAGTATGTTTTCTTTTTTAGGATTATTAATTCTAAAAATGTCACATTGATATTGTTGTTGATTTGCCTTCGGCGACCGACTTTTTCAGTTGATGTCTTGCGACGTAAAGTTGTATATCCTAAAACGACAGTAAGTTGTATCTAAAAAAATCATATAAAATGTAACTATTCTTTTTTCGCCTCAAGCCGGCTAGGCTTTTCCTTTTTGACCCGTTTTTTAACGCATTGGAGTGAACCTTAAAATATTTTTCTTTTCCAAAATACTGATAATCATAACCTTATGATTGTATTCAA
>CAYTVR010000046.1:0-37029 GCA_964441245.1 uncultured Saprospiraceae bacterium
CCTGCGCGGGTAGACAAAGCTGGAGATCTAGCAGAAGGTGCTAAGGATATGGCTGGCAATGTTGTTGATGGTGCGAAAGATATGGCTGGAGGAGTTGTTGATGGAGCTAAAGGAGCCGTAGGCGGAGTGGTGGATAAAGCTGGCGATCTTGCAGAAGGTGCTAAGAATATGGCAGGTGATGTCGTGGAAGGCGCTAAAGATATGGCTGGCGATGTTGTCGATGTTGTCGATGATGCCAAAGATGTTGCTTCTGATATGAAGGATGCCGCGGAAGATATTGATAAAGACGCTTAAAAAATATATTTATCATAAAAGAAAAAGGGAATTTGCACTTGCAAGTTCCCTTTTTTAATTTTCTTATTTTTTTATCGTTTTAGTACAAATTGGTATCCTTTTTTAGGCGATACAATTTACTAAGATTTTTGAGCGAATTTTTTGGCTTGACCGACCCAATCATCTCGTTTGATTCGACCAGGGAAAAACTGAATTGCATCCGTAATGTTTTCAATTAAGGCATCATCAAATTGACTGATCTGTTCGTAAGTATAGATGCCAATTTCGTTTAATTTATCTTCAATAAAAGGGCCAATGCCTCCAATTTTTTTAAGGTCATCTTTTTCATCGGCAGTCGCCAGTTTAATTTTGGAACCGAAGGCATTTTTTAATGCGATACGACCTTGATTAGATTTTTCGTTTGGATTTACTTCTTCTATTTCTACTTCTTGATCTTTAATTTCAATAAATTCTACTTCAGTCTCTGCTGTTTTTAGTCCTTCTAATTCGCCGTAAAGGTTTTTATTTTCTTTCTCTAACTGAACCAATCGATTTTTCACTTCTTGCATTTCTTCTTCAGCCATCCGAACGACTTTGGTTCGTGTAGTATCTTTGATCGCATAAAGATCAGATTGAAGTTGCGAGTTGACGGTCGTCAAAGCAGCTAACTTAGCTTGTATTCCGCTGAGGTCTGTTCCTGAAGTATTACTTTTTATAGAAGCTAGTTCATTATTTAATCGAGTATTTTCACTTTCTAATTTTTGGAGTTGAGCCTTGATGAGGGTAAGATCTTCTGATGGAGTAGGAACTGCGTCATGTACTTTATTTTGAACCTTGTCAAACCTTGATTGTAATGCCTTATTCTCCGTTTCTAGCTGCGCTAATTTATTTTCAAATAAGGAGAGTTTTTGAAAGGCCTCGTCATAATCAGTTTGGCTAGTACTAGTTTGTTCACCAATTTCTTTGGTTTCTTCTAGCGTGGTTTCCATTTGCGTATTTTTAGATTTCAATCCAAGTATCTGATTGTTAAGGTCTTCAATTGTACAAGCACGTTCTTCACTTTCAAGTTTCCATTTTTCAATTTGATCTCGCGCAGCATAGAAGTTGCCACTGACTTGACTGACTTCTTCCTCCAGCGCATTATTCTTTGTACGAAGGTCCTCTGTTTCTAATTGAGCCTTTTTAAGATCTGCTTCTTTAAGATCGAATTGTTCTTTTAGCGCATTTTGTTCTGCTTGAAGAACAGCATATTCTTTTTCTTTCTTTTTTAATGCCTTTTTAAAACGGCGAATTTTTCCACCTCTAAGTATCCAAGTGAAAATACTACCAAACAAAAAAGATCCCAACAGAAAGGTTAAGACAGCCCAGCTATCCGCACTATTCAATTGAGTAAATAATTGGCTAATAAATTCTTTTAAATATTCCAAGTCCATGTTTTGTCTGTTTTGATTAAAATGACCTTATTTTTTTGAAGTTATTAAAGAACTTCTGTATAAAAAATGATTGTGTTGAATTATTCTTCTGCCTCCTCAATAAATTCTGGTGGCGCATATTCAAGAATAGAAAAACTGATTGGTTCAAATAAGTCTTCTCCTTGAGAAGGTTTGGAATCTACCATTATTCTTTCTCCATCTACACCGCGATCCATTAAATATTCTCTTATTGTCGCAGCTCGTGCGGTACCGATATTTTCAAAACTACCCTGTTGAAGATTTGCTTCGCTTTCACGAAATAATCCAGTAATGGTGGTTTGTCGATCTTCCACAGAGTTGAGGTAATTAGCGATTTGATTTAGGAAAGCAATATTATTTTCGGTAAAGAGGGTCGCCATACTATCCTTTCGGAAATGGAATTGTTCGTAATTTTCAAGGATGAGAGAATCTTGAAATTTTATATCGAGTGTTTTGGGGCGTATGATTTCCTTTTCTACGATGGAAATATCACCACAAGACTTCTTTATTTCGCAAACATAATATTTTCGCGTCAGCGCAACCCACCCTAGAAAAAGGGTAAATATTAGGAAAAGGAATAGTGATCTCATGTTAGTATGTTTTAAATAAGCGAAGATAATCTCTGCGCGGATTTACTGTTATGCTTAAATTTTTGCCCTATACTAAAATTTAGACACGCACTAAAAGTAGGAATTATCTATGAACTTAGGTAGTTCAAATAAAAAAAAACAATAATTTATTGGAGATATAAGCACTTTCTCATAGAAAATGAAAACCTATGTGATTACCACTAAGATTACGTTATTATCGAATAATTATATTCGATGATTCTTTGACGTTACTTTATTTCACTATCTATGACAAGGGATAAAGTCCTCATTTTTTGTAATTTGCGAGATGAATTGGAACGCTACTTTACAGGGTTTTAAATCCTATTTGATGCTAGAAAGATCCCTTTCGCCCAATTCGATTGAAGCGTATATGAGAGATGTGGAAAAACTTATTGCATATCTGAATATAGAAGGTCATCAACTTTCTCCTACCGAAGTACGATTTTCTCATTTAGAAAAATTTATTTTTTGGCTCAATGATTTAGGTTTAGAGGCTAACTCACAAGCTCGGTTAATTTCGGGGTTGCGGGCTTTTTATAAATATTTACTAGTAGAAGATTTGATGGATGATGATCCTACAGAGTTGATGGAAGGTCCTCGTTTGCAACGAAAAATCCCCTCTGTTTTACATTATGAAGAAATTCAAAAGATGTTGATGAGTGTCGATTTGAGTGAACCTCAAGGAACTCGAAATAGAGCCATGTTGGAAACTTTGTATGCTTGCGGATTACGGGTGACGGAATTGATCAATTTGAAAATCTCCAACCTCTTTTTTGATATCGGTATTATTAAAGTGATTGGAAAAGGAGATAAGGAACGTTTGGTGCCTATTGGTGCAGAGGCGATTAAACACATTCAGTTGTATGTCGATGGAGTTCGACGAGTACAAAACAATATCCATCCTGATCATGAAAATATTCTTTTCTTAAATCGACGTGGCAAACAATTGAGTAGGGTGATGGTATTTTTGATGGTCAAAAAAACAGCAAGAGCTGCAGGAATCAATAAAAAAGTAAGTCCTCATACTTTTAGACATTCCTTTGCCACTCATCTGATAGAAGGTGGTGCTGATCTCAAAGCCATTCAGGATATGTTAGGACACGAGTCGATTACGACTACGGAAATTTATACTCATCTTGATACAGAATTTTTGAAGGAAACGATTGTTAGCTTTCATCCTCGAAGTCAAAAACGAAATCAAGAATAGAATTGACATAGGATCATGAAACCAATAACTTAAATATTGAAAGTACAGTACCAATTTTCATTCTTAATCGTTTTATGAACATAATTTTTGGCGCCTATTCCTATATTTGCACCTACTTTTACTGATCGATTCATTTATGTGGAAAAATATTCTTTATTGCTTAATAGTGTTCTTTTTTGTTTTGACGGTGTACAACTGTGCACAGCCAGGACGATTATCCGGTGGTCCAAAAGATACAAAACCACCGAAGTTGGATGAAGAAAAATCTACTAAAAATTTTCAAACGAACTTTAAAAAGCAAACGATTGAATTGACCTTTGATGAATGGTTAGTGTTAGAAGATGCATTTAAACAAGTCGTCACTTCTCCACCATTAGATCATCTCCCCAAAATTTCCCTTAATGGAAAAACAGTAAAGTTTATTTTTAAGGAAGAAGAAGTTTTAAAAGATGATGCGACTTATACCATTAATTTTGGAGAATCGATTAAGGATCTGAATGAAAAGAATATAGTGAAAAATCTTCGTTTTTTGTTTTCAACTGGAGATTTTATTGACTCGTTACAAGTCAATGGATCACTAAAGGATGCTTTTACGGGCGAACCGGTGGAAGATGTATTACTTATGTTATATGATAATGTCTCTGACACGGTAGTGAGAAAAGAACGACCATTTTATTTTGCTCGAACCAATAAATCAGGAACCTTTAAAATTGAAAATGTCAAGTCAGACACCTTTAAAGTATTTGCGTTAAAAGATGAAAATTTCAATTACCTTTTTGATTTAGAATCTGAGCAAATTGGTTTCCAAGATGAACTAATCATCTTGTCGGATTCTACGCAACCAATACTAGATTTACTGATTTTTACGGAAGACATTCCATTGCGATTATTGAAAAAAGATTCGTCAAATTATGGACAACTAAAACTGATTTTTAATCAAGAACCGCGAGGGGTGAAATTGAGTGCAGATAGTAGTTTGACGCAAGTCCAATACGAATACGAGAAAGATACCATTCACGTCTGGTATGATCAACCAAAGGGAATTCCATCAAATGTATTCATAACAATAGACACTTTATTAGATACTGTTCAATTGGTTTATACTAAACGAGCGGATTTTTTATCCAAATCAAAATTGCGTCAAAAGATAATCAGTAATCGAGCAGTCTCGAAATTGAATCCATATAAGTCACCTCAATTTACATTCAATCATCCATTACTAAAGTTTGATACGAATAGTATTCAACTATTCCCAGATTCGATAGAAACGCCACTATCGGTTTATCCGAGAATTGATTCAAGTACACAATCCTTATTACATATTGATTATGAATGGGAAGAAAAAGCGAAGTATAAGTTGTTGTTATTACCGGGAGCAATAACTGATATCTATGGTTTGACCAACATAGATACCATTCAAAAAGAATATGAAGTTGTGGCCAAAGATCAGTTTGGAGATATTCATTTGAAGATTGAAAATGTTGATATAGATCAAGCCTATGTTTTGCAATTGTTTTTTAAAAAGAAGAACTTAGTGGAAGAATTTTCGATTGCTGGAGATAGTACGTATCAAAAAACGTTTAAGGCACTTCCAGCAGGGGAGTATTTTTTACAAATCATTGAAGATTTGAATCGAAATGAAAGATGGGATACTGGCAATTATGATTTAAAACTACAACCCGAAAGAAAAATGATTCGTCCTATAGAGGAATTGCGAGCAGGATGGGAGGTAGAATCTACTATTTCATTGGAAAAATTTAAATAATGTAATATGATCCTTCGTGCAGAAAATTTGGTTAAAATCTATGGTAATAGAACGGTAGTGAAAAGTGTTTCCGTTAATGTTAATCAAGGAGAAATCGTAGGTTTACTTGGCCCAAATGGAGCGGGTAAAACAACGACCTTTTACATGATTGTTGGTTTTATCAAACCGAATGATGGGAACGTATTTTTGGAAGAAGACAATATTACGGACTTACCGATGTATAAGCGAGCTCAAAATGGTATAGGATATTTACCACAAGAACCATCCGTTTTTCGAAAGCTAAGTGTGGAAGATAATATCAAGGCGGTTTTGGAAATGACGACCTTAACTATTGCGGAACAAGAAGATAAGTTAGAAAGTCTGATTGAAGAATTTAGATTAGAGAAAGTACGTAAAAGTTTAGGAGATACTTTGTCAGGTGGAGAGCGACGACGAACGGAGATTGCACGAGCTTTGGCCACGAGTCCAAGTTTTATTTTACTCGATGAACCCTTTGCGGGAATTGATCCAATCGCCGTTGAAGATATTCAATATATTGTGGCTCGTTTGAAAACGAAAAATATTGGCATCTTGATTACCGATCATAATGTTCAGGAAACTTTGTCGATCACGGACCGTGCTTATTTGATGTTTGAAGGCAATATCTTAAAAGCAGGAACGGCAGAAGAATTGGCTGCTGATGAAATGGTAAGAAAAGTATATTTAGGTAAGAATTTTGAGTTGCGACGAAAGGTGATAGACTTGGATAAGGAGTAAGTTTTGGGGAATAAATGAATGTTGAATTGTTGAATTTTGAAAGATACTATAACGCGTTAGAGGGCATTCAAAATTCTTGCATTCAATGATTCAATCATTATTTTAAAAGATGGTACGATCAATTTTTATAAAAATTATTTTAGGAGGTTTACTAGGTAGCATGTTGTTTTTGCAAACGGCATGCATAGAAGAACCTATTGAGTTAGATAAAAAAGCTAGAACTTTGGTCGATACACTTTATTTGCGTCAGACTAAAATACTTCGAGTAGAGCTGGATAGTATTTGTGATCATGCTTTTGATCAACGGGTAAAAGTCGCGGTAGATTCTATTTTGAAATTGCGATTAAAAGAAATTGACGAAATTATTAATCGAAAATAGTATGCGATATAAATCTATTTTTTTGATCATCACAGTAGTGACTTTGATTTTTGTTTTTTCTGCTTTTCAAGCAAAAAAAGTGGAAACAAAATCTTCGCCGGAAGTTAAAACAGTGGAAGATTTGATTGCCTTAAAATTGGAGGAACGTATTACGGAGTTTAAAAAAAGGACCTTCGAGCGATGTACAGATAAAGTGATGAGACGAGCCAATGAAAAGGTGGACTCTATACTGATCGCTCGCGCTCGCCAGACGATTATCATCGATTCGATTCAGAAGCCACCAAAGCCAACCAAACCAGAAAAACCGGAAGTCCCTATTGTGGAAGATACGACGCCGGTAAAGCCTTTGTTGGATAAGATTGACTAATTTTTCTTGTATAACTCGAAAAATTATCGATTAAAGGCACTAAACCTATACATGATTTCTTGGACTATTTTTTTTCCTGACTTTCTTTTTGCCGCTGGATTTAATAGAAAAATCTTTAGACGATCATCAATGCTAAAATAATTAGGAAAAGGTCGATCTGGTAAATCTCCTTCAGAAGTAGTGACGATTAAACCATTTAGAATGATACCTTTCTCATTAGTAGATCCTTCGTGAAGGATAAAATATGCTTTATCCGAAATACTTATACTAGAATCTATTTCCATTTGCTTATTTAAAAAAATGCCTTTTTTAATTCCATTTTTTAAATAAATACTAGAAGTATCATGAATGACATAGAATTCAGAAAAATCATATAAATCATAAAAAGCCGAAACAATCTCTTGATTAAATTTATCACGTTCACGAATGGTCGTTTGAATGACTTTTTTTGTCCGTTTACGTTGTTTTTTACTCAAACCTTTATTGTTCAAGCTTTTATTAAGCGCGACTAACTTTTTGTGTTTTGTTCTCAAACGAATGACCAAAGCTCCTTTCTCTAATTCGTTCATTAAAGAGTCTGCTATCACCTTTCGCTTTTTATAATCTATAATTTCATAAACCTGTGCGTGGAGTGTATTTCCTGCAAAGGGAAGCAGTAATATCCATAAAAGGCTTCTAAAGTAAACTTTTACTCTTTGAGAACTGTCGCTAATTTGTACCTTCGCAGCATCGATTTTACCCTCTTTTCCAATCAACATTTGTTAAATTTTAGTTAAAATGATCCAATTAAAATTAATATAATTTGATCAATTACAAGATTATACGTTTTTTTTAAAAAAAAATAAGAAATTTGCCTCCGCAAAAAAATGATACGTAAAAATAATAGTTTACATTAATCAATGAAAATCAGTTGTTTAAGCACTGCTTAAAAAATAATTATTCGAGCTTTACTAAGCTATAAAATAAAGCAACAAAATTTTATTTTTGCGGTTTAGGATAGTTATGAGATAACTTCAACTGAATTAGCCTATTTTTTGATACTAACAAATAATATAAAAGACATGCAACAGTCAGTAGATATTGAAGCTTTAAATCAACAAATATATATTGAAAGCGCCTTTGTTGAGCGTTTAAATGAAGAAACGGGGAAAGTCATCGTTGGTCAAAGCCATATGATTGAGCGTTTGATGCTTGGATTGTTATCAAAAGGTCATGTATTATTGGAAGGGTTACCTGGTTTGGCCAAGACATTAGCGATCAAAACCCTTTCAACTGCCGTCAATGCTGAATTTAGCAGAATTCAATTTACCCCAGATTTACTCCCTGCGGATATCATTGGAACAATGATTTATAATCCGACCCAAAATGAATTTACCGTTCGAAAGGGGCCGATATTTGCTAATTTTATTCTAGCGGATGAGATCAACCGGGCTCCTGCTAAAGTGCAGAGTGCTTTGTTAGAAGCGATGCAAGAACGACAAGTGACCATTGGTAACGACACCTTTAAGTTAGAAGAGCCTTTTCTAGTTTTGGCAACACAAAATCCAATTGAGCAAGAAGGTACTTATACCTTACCAGAAGCACAAGTGGATCGTTTTATGCTTAAAGTGCAAATTACTTATCCTAATATAGAAGAAGAAAGAGAAATCATTCGTCGAAATATTCAGGAAGGTGGTTTCAAAAAAGTAGAACCGATTATCAGCCCTGAAGAAATTATGAGAGCGCGAAAGGTCGTCCGTCAAGTATACATGGATGAAAAAATTGAGCGTTATATATTAGACATTGTATTTGCTACTCGACAACCAGAATTGTATGGTTTAAGTGAATTAAAACCATTGATCAGTTATGGTGGATCTCCCAGAGCAAGTATCAACTTAGCTATTGCTTCCAAAGCTTATGCCTTTTTGCAGCGAAGAGGCTATGTTATTCCAGAAGACATCCGAAATATTTGTCATGACGTTATGCGACATAGAATTGGACTGACTTATGAAGCAGAAGCAGAAAATATCACTCAAGAAGATATCATTAGTAAAATCTTGAATAACGTTGAGGTGCCTTAATTGAATTTATCTGGTTGTTAGTTTTGGGTTGGTAGGAGTTAGTCTATCGCTTCAGATGAAAACCTTAGCATAAATAATAGGTTAAGATAAAACTGCTTGAACTGATTTTTTCATAAAAAACTAAACACTGCTTTAGAAATAAAATAAAGCTCTTTTAATTAAACCAGTAATACGGATGAATCGAATATTTTGTATTGTATTTTCCCTCTTTCTTTTAGGTGGCTTGCAAGCGCAAAATGCCATCAAAGAGTCGTCTTTACTAGACTTCTTTGAAAAACCTAAAAAGGTTCAATGGGTCAAACACTACAAAGGGCGGATTGATGACCTGAATGACGTAGCGATTAGTCTGGCTTATGATGGTAAAAATTGTAAAGGAGAATTATTGTATTTGCGAAGCAAAGAAGTTTTTGATTTAGTCGGTATTCTAAAAAAAGGAAAACTTACTTTACAAGAAATTGATCAATATCAAAATATATCTGGATATCTAAAAGGAGAGATGAGCGATGATCGATTGAAATTAGATTGGAGCAACACAACGAATACTATTGGTGGGCGTATTTTGTTAGATGAAGTAGACCAACCATATAATATACCAACTTATTGCGGCGATAATAAGTGGATCCGATTATATAAAGGTTTGATTGGTCGAGATAAAGTTGAATTAATATTGCATAAAGAAAGTAGTCAATTGGTGAATGGCACCGCTTATTTCAAAAACGAAAATAAAACATTTCAAGTCAGAGGTTTTATTGATGCTTTTGACAATGTCAATCTGAATATTAAAGATCATTTTGATCAACCGCAGGGGAAATTAGAAGGTACCTTTGACGAAAAGCAAAAGTTCAATGCTAATTTTTTAGATAACTCATATAAGCAAACAACGTGTTCTTTTTATATGAAACATTTGCTTCCAATTGGTTGTGTAGAATATGCAGATTATAGTACGAGTTATGATGTACTTTATCCTAAAACTAAAAATGCAGCTTTTAATAAATGGGCAGAACAGTTGACCGAAGAATGGATCAAGTCATGTAAGTTGTATGCAATTAAGACTAAGAAACATTACGCTCAAATGGAGCCACCACTTCGATCCGCGATCCGGGCCAACGTATGGTGTGCGGTGGATTATTATTCTGATAAATTGATTAGTGGAGTATTGACATTTAGCAATACTTGGACTTCGGAAGAAGAAAACAGAGCAATCAACTTTGATTTAAAAAAGAATAAAGAAATAAATATAGAAGACATATTTAAACGTGATTTTGATTATCGCGAATTATTGAGAACTTATTTGAATGAACAAATAAGTAAACACGAGTTATATAAAAATTTAGATTATCGAGAATGGTTGTCCAAAGAAGATTTTCCTTTCTTTACGATTCGAAAAGATGGAATTAATTTTTCTACAAAATTCAATCCTATTTTTGGTCAACAAGAAGTCTTGATCCCTTATGCTAAACTGAAAGAACATATGAAAAAGAAAAGCATCATCGCTGATCTTTTGAAGTGATAAAAGAGGTAGGCATTAAAAACTACTTCAATATCCACAAACAATTTTTTCATGGAAACGAGTGAACTCTTAAAAAAAGTACGAAAGATAGAAATCAAGACCAAGGGCTTGAGTAAACAGATTTTTTCTGGAGAGTACCATAGTGCTTTTAAGGGACGCGGTATGTCATTTAGTGAGGTACGAAACTATCAGTACGGAGATGATGTACGAAATATTGATTGGAATGTAACCGCTCGAACAGGAGATCCATACATCAAAGTTTTTGAAGAGGAAAGAGAGTTAACGGTGATGTTATTGATTGATATCAGTCCTTCTTCTTTTTTTGGAACCATCAAGCAGATGAAGAACGAGATCTTAACAGAGATTTGTGCTGTTTTAGCTTTTTCTGCTATTAATAATAATGATAAAGTAGGAGTGGTCTTTTTTTCTAATAAGGTAGAAAAATTCATTCCGCCTAAAAAAGGAAAGCAACACATTTTACGAATCATTCGAGAGTTACTCAATTTCGAACCTTCAGGAAGTGGAACAGACCTCAACGTTGCTTTAGAATATCTCAATAGTTTGATTAAGAAAAGAAGTATCGCCTTTGTTTTATCGGACTTTATGTGTAAAGGATATGAGGATGCTTTACGGATTGCTTCTCGACGACATGACATCATCGGCATACATATGTATGATCACCGAGATCGAGAATTACCAGCTGTTGGTTTAATTCGTGCCTTGGATGCGGAAACTCAGAAAATGACTTGGATTGATACCTCTTCCTCTGCCGTTAGAGCGCAATACACTAAATGGTTTGACGACAACTACAATTACTTAAAAACTACTTTCTTGAAAAGTGGAACAGATCACGTAAGCATTCGTACCGACGAATCTTATGTCAATACACTACTCAAGTTCTTCAAGAAACGATCCAAGTAAATATGATTCGAAAAATACTCCCCATCATTGGATTTTTATTGCTGACACAAATGAGTACCGCTCAAATGTCTGTAAGTGCCACTTTGGATAGCACCCATATGTTGATCGGAGATCAGATGAAATTACATCTTACTGCCAAGCACAATTCCGATGTTAAAATTATAAAAGTCGATCTTTCTCAGTTAGAAGAAGTAAAAGAAATAGAAGTTGTTGAAACTGGACAATGGGATACTTTAAGCAACGGAGCAGGCATTGTTTTAACACAAGATCTTACGTTTACTGTTTTTGATTCTGGTGCTTATTTTATCCCGGTCATCCCTTTTGTGTATGAACAAAACGGTCGGACTCGTACAGTTAATACCAATGAATTATTAATCGAAGTAGAAGTGCCTGTTGCTGATTCTATCGCATTAGCACCAATCAAACCCATCATTTTAGAGCCCTTTAAATTAGAGGATGTTTTACCATATCTCTATGGGGTTTTAGGTGTCGCTGCACTTTTAGGATTAGGCTTTTTCTTTTATCGTCGTTCTCAACAGAAAGAAATTCCACCACCACCTGTCGTTGTTATTCCTGCCCATGAAATTGCTTTTGAAAAATTAGCAAAATTAAAAAATGCCAAGCTTTGGCAGGAAGGAAAAATAAAAGAATATCAAAGTCAGCTGACTTTTATTGTTCGAGAATATTTGGAAAACAGATATGGAACTCAAGCCCTAGAATCCACGACCAATCAAATTTTAAAACAATTGGAACCTATTCATTTTTCAAAAGACTGGAAACAGAAATTACGAGAGATGTTAGAGTTGGCTGATTTAGTAAAATTTGCAAAAGCAGAACCACCGATAGAAGCGCATGACCGTTTGATGGGATATGCGGAAGAATTTGTCAGCTCGACCAAACAGATCATTGTAGAAAAAAAGGAAGACGAAACAATTGAAGAAAATACAGAGGCCTAATGTTTAGTAATATTAATTTTGTTAATCCTGAATTCTTATTGTTGCTAGCGCTGTTGCCGGCGATTGGTTTTTGGTATTATTTTAAACAATATCAGCAACACGCAACATTAAAAATGTCGAGTCTAGAAGCATTGGAAGGAATCACTTCTTGGCGAGGACGTTTGCGAAATTTACTGCCCATATTGCGCGCACTAGCTTTTGTGGCCTTAGTGATTGCATTGGCAAGACCTCAAGAAACACTCAAAGAAGAGGAAATAAAGGCAGACGGAATTGACATCGTTTTGGTCATGGATTTGTCTAGTAGTATGTTGGCTCAAGATTTCAAACCGGATCGATTGGAAGTGAGTAAAACAGTGGCTTCCGAATTCGTCGATAAAAGAGAATTCGATCGAATCGGAATGGCCGTTTTTGCTGGGGAAGCCATTACCCAATGTCCTTTAACCACGGACCATGAGGTCGTCAAGCAATTTTTAGATATGCTCAAATGTGGTTTGTTAGAAGATGGAACGGCAATTGGAAATGGTTTAGCAACCGCGATTAATCGTTTGAAAGATAGTAAAGCTAAAAGTAAAGTCGTGATTCTATTGACAGATGGAGACAATAATGCTGGATATGTCAAACCGATGACGGCGGCAGAAATTGCAAGAGAGTTTGATGTGAAAGTGTATACGATTGGTGTAGGGTCAAGAGGAAAAGCATTGGCTCCGGTCAGTCGTAGAAGTGATGGAAAATATATTTTTGGTTTAGCCTCCGTACAGATTGATGAAGCCTTATTAACAGAAATTGCAAAGATGACAGGAGGTCGATATTATCGAGCAGACTCAGCGGAAAAGCTAGAGAGAATTTATGCTGAAATTGATCAATTGGAAAAAACAGAAATAGAGGTGACGAGTATTCGACGTTATAAAGAAGAGTATTATCGTTTTGCTTTTGCTGCCATTCTCTTTTTGTTTTTTGAAATATTATTGAGATACACAGTGTTTAGAACGATACCTTAGGTCAGGTGGAAAGGTGTTCAAGAAGATTTTTATATAAAAGTAATTAAGAAAAAAATCAATGTTTCGTTTCGAATATAGCATGCATTTATACGCCTTGATTGGGATTCCGATTCTAATCTTGTTTTTTGTTTTGATGTGGCGAGCACGTCGACAAGCGATAGAAAAATTTGGAGATACGCCATTGATGATGCGGTTGATGCCAGATGTTTCAAAATATAAGCATTTGGTAAAATTTGTATTGCTATTATTGGCCTTGTCCTTTTTAATCATCGGTTGGGCTAATCCACAATGGGGATCCAAAAAAGAAAAAGTAAAAAGGAAAAGTGCGGATGTATTTATTGCTTTAGATGTTTCCAATAGTATGCTGGCTCAGGACGTTCGTCCGAATCGAATGGAACGAGCTAAACAGTTTGGACAAAAATTAGTTAGAGAATTGAGAGGAGAACGATTGGGCACAATTATCTTTGCAGGAAATGCCTATTTGCAAATGCCTTTAACGACGGATTATGCGGCAGCAGAATTATTTTTAAAAAGTGCAAATCCAGAAATGGTTCCTAGTCAGGGAACAGCGATCAGTGCAGCTATCGACTTGGCAGAACGTTGTTTTGAAGAAAACAATAAACATCATAAAGCACTCATCCTAATTACAGATGGAGAAAATCATGAAGAGGGAATGATGGAAATGGCACGGAAAGCGAGAGAAAATGGTTTGTTGATTTTTGCAGTAGGAGTAGGGACAGGACAAGGTGATTTTATTCCAACGCAAGTCAATGGTCGAGTGGATTATAAACGAGATAAAACGGGAAATCCAGTGAGAAGTAAACTAAATGAGGACATGTTGCGAGAACTTGTAGCAGCAGGAGATGGAAGCTATTTTAATCTGACAAATGGTGATCAAGTAGTTGCCAATCTCCGAGAGCGAATAGATAAAATTGAAAAACAAGAATTGGAACAACGCTCTTTTAGTGAGTACGAAAGTTACTTCCAATACTTTATTGCTTTAGCATTGTTATTTGTAATGGCTGAATTTTTTGTTTCCTTCCGGAAAAGTAAATGGTTGGCAGGAAAAGATTTGTTTAAGACCTAACAGCCCAATCAAATGGATTGACTTCTAAAGGCAATGATCGCTTTACTCATGGTCTATAAGAAAAACCAAATAAGCGTAAAGCTAAAAGACACTATTTAGAAATCATATCTTAGAACTTCTTGTGTTCTTTGTTCCTTTTTGGGACAGATAAGATTTACAAGAAAGCTGTATATTCGTTATGATTTTTAGTGTCAGAAATCTTTAAAAGGGATAGAACAATGAAAAATATTTTCTCTGGTTTTATAATGATTCTAGTATTTGCATTCAATGCAAATGCTCAAACAGCGCACAAATATTTACGTAGCGCAGATGAAAAATATCAAGGATCAAATTTTGGTCAGGCAGAAGAAGAATATCGAAAATCTTTGGAAAAAGAAAGTTCGGCCCAAGGGCGATATAATTTAGGAAATGCCATTTACCAACAAGAACGTTTTGATGAAGCCATCAAACAATACAACGATGCCCTTCAGTCAACAGATGATCCAACGATCCGAAAAAACGCCTACCACAATTTAGGGAATGCTCATTTCTCGAAAGAGGAATATGATAAAAGTATAGAAGCCTATAAAAATGCTTTGCGCCTAGATCCTAAATCTATGGAGACGAAAAAGAATCTGGCACAAGCTATGCGATTGATTCAACAGCAGCAACAGCAACAACAACAGCAGCAACAAGATCAAGAACAGAACGAAGAGGAAAATGAAGAACAGGAGGAACAAGAACAGCAACAACAAGATCAAACTCAAGAACAGCAAGAGGAACAACAGCAGCAGGATCAACAGCAACAACAAGAAAGCGAAACGGAAGAAACACCACAAGAAAAAGATTTGAATAAGGAAGAGGCTCGAAAACTTTTACAGATCATGGAAGATGAAGAAAAAGAGGTGCAAAAGAAAATGAAAAAGGGAGATGGGAAAAGAGGAAGATCTTCTAAAGATTGGTAGTGGGAGGAATTTTGAATATGGGAATAATTGAATTTTGAATGTCCCCTCGAACGTGATCTTCACTAAAAAAGAGACATTCAAAATTCAATTATTATAGGACTCAATTATTAATAAAAGATATTATGTCAACATTAAGATGCAAAGCAATAGGACTTACTTTCTGTTGTTTTCTTTTTTGGAACATGGCACTTTTCGCGCAAGAAGCAAATTTTACGATAAGTGTTTATCCAGAAGAATCGATATTGATGGGAAATCATTTAGAGGTTCAATTTAAATTGGAAAATGCAGACGGAGGTAATTTTCAAGCCCCTCACTTTGAAGGATTTCATTTGATTGGTGGTCCGAATCAATCTTCTAGTTTTAGTATGGTCAATGGACAGACGAGTCGAAGTTTGACTTACACTTATTACCTTGAGCCCAAAGAGGTGGGGAATTTTTATATAGAGCCAGCTAGTATTGAAGTAGATGGTGAAGTCATAAGTACTTTGCCTGTGGAAATAATGGTCGAATCGAATCCAGATGGAATTCGACAAGAAGGAAGGCGGCAACAACGGTCTCGTTCGTTTGATTTTTTTAAGATGCCTGATTTACCAAGACCGACTCCGGATCAGACTCCAAAAACTAAGCCTAAAAAGAAACGAAAAATTTATCGGATTTAAAATATGACCAAAGACATTCAAAAATTAAATGCTGTTAAGAGACGATTGACTGGACGACTTAGTAATCTATGTGTGATCGTCATTTGCTGTTGTTTGCCTCTTTTGATTCAAGCGCAAGGGAAAGTGACATTCTCTGCATCAAGTGATGCGAAGCAAGTGGTGCTTGGTGGAAATTTTGAAGTTTCGTTTATTTTAGAAAATGCAAATGGTGGGAATTTTAAACCACCGCCATTCAAAAAATTTACCGTATTAAATGGCCCAAATCAATCCATGAGTACCACTTCCGTTAATGGACAATGGTCACGTACTTTGAGTTACTCTTACAATTTGCAACCCAAAAAAATAGGGAAATTCAGTGTAGGTCCAGCGAGCATTACTGCAAATGGAAAAACGTATAGTACCAAACCTGTCGTCGTAGAAGTCGTCCAAGGGAAATCTTCTACCGCAACGACGCAAGAAGATTTGGTAGCACAGATTGAAAATGAAATTTTTATCAAAGCAGTTCCTTATACAAGGGAGGCATATATTGGTCAACAAATCCTAGTTGATTATAAAATTTATACCACTAAGGAAATTGAATCTTACAATCTTTTGGATGAATCCAAATACGCTGGATTTTATGCTCAAGATATTCGACGTTTTGATAGTCGGGTCTTAAAGGAAGTAATTGATGGCGTACAGTTTAGCACAAAAGTATTAAAACGGGTGGCCCTTTTTCCGCAGCAAGCGGGATTGTTAAAAATTGATCCAATGAAAATGCAGATTGCTATCATTGCACCTAATCAACCCAAAAGACGTCGAAGTTTTTTCTATACGCCAGCATTGACTCGATTACAATTAGCAACAGATGAAATCGGTATCAATGTCAGAACGTTACCGACCAATGTACCTCCTTCTTTTACCGGTGGTGTTGGAAAATATTTGATGTCTGCTACGTTAAATAGAACTAGTTTGACGACAGATGACGCGGTCTCTTTGAGGATTACAATCAACGGAAATGGAGATATCAAACAAGTACAAGCACCCGAATTAGTATTGAGCGATAGTTTTGAAGTCTATGACCCTAACATTGTGGATGAGAGTAGTTTTGTCGAGCAAAACGGTCAGTTTACCGGAAGGAAAACTTACGAATATTTGATCCTTCCAAAGGTGCCAGGACGTTACCAAATTCGACCGGAGTTTTCTTATTATGACACCGATAGCTTGCGATATATCACGATACAATCTCGTCCTTTACCGATTGTTGTAGGACAAGGCACCAATAAAAAAACAAACATAGATCGCACTCCCCCAAATGCATCGTCGGAAAGTATCATTCGATCGATCATGACAGATACATCTTTGAGTCAAAAAGGAAATGGTTTTGTTGGATCTTCATTTTTTTGGATTTTATTTGGCCTTCCTTTTCTTTTGTTAGGAGGAGCATATGCCTATCGGCAAGTTTTAAATAAAAAGAATAATATTGATGGAACTACGCTGAAACGAAATAGAGCGAATAAGGTGGCACAACAACGTTTGACCAAAGCAAAAATACATTTAGATCAAGGGAAAAGTCGTCCGTTTTATGATGAAATTTCTCGCGGAATGCTTGGTTATGTTTGTGATAAATTGAACATTCCTTTGTCAGAATTGAGTAAAGAAAATGTGGTAGAAAAATTAACGTTTCTTAAAGTAAGCGCAGGACCAATTGAAAACTTTAAAACGATGATTCAAACCTGTGAAAAAGCATTGTATGCCGGAATGGATAATGAAAGTGCGATGAAGGATACTTATGAAAAAGCGATTAGTGTCGTTGCTGATGTAGAAGAGGAAATTGGGAAATAGGGATGAAATGTATTAAGTAATAACTCGTAAGTAATAAGTATTAAGTCCTCTCGATACGCGTATTCCTATGTTAATTGAGTGGACTTAATACTTACAACTTTTATGAGTACAAATAGTAATCATCTTTTCTTAGCATGGTATTAAAATTCGGGATGACTCATGCATGTTGTACCCTTGAACTCCTGCGTTTATCTATTCAAAATAATCCGTCGGCTCACTTTTTGTCCTTCAATGTTCAATTGCGCTAGATAAATTCCATTACTGAATGAATTCAAGTCTAGCTTGAAATGTTTACTATTGACCATTTCGTTTGGTGTGCTTAAAATGACTCGTCCTGTTAGGTCATAAAGGATGATCTGTACATCTTTAGTTTCGGCTAATTCCAAATGAATGTTGACAAGACCTTGGCTTGGATTAGGAGCAAGTTCTAAGCTCGTTAAACCATCGACAACAGAGGTGCTCGTCATATCATCTACGACAAACTCCATACTTCTGAAGCATCCTAAATTATCTGTTATGGACACGGTATAAGTATCGTTGCTCAAACCCGACAAATCTTCGGTATCAGCTCCATTACTCCATGAATAAGTAAAAGGCATATTCCCATTATTCAGCATTAAATCAATAGCTCCGTTATCCATTCCATTTACATTCGTTACAACACCATCAATGGAGAAACCAGCACAAACATCCTCTACAGCATATTCATTGATGATACTACAACCAGTAGCATAGGTAATGGTGACGGTATAAAGATCAGCAGTTAATCCATCGATATCTTCCGTACTTTCTCCATTGCTCCAAGCATAGGTAATTGGTGGAAGACCACCACCCGCAGTCAAATTTATGGCACCTGATCCTGCTCCATCAATATCATTGATAATATCATCAGCAACATCAAACGCAGGACAAGCCACAAAAATGAAATCATCCAGCGCCACATCTGCTTGGAAAGCGGCTTCACCATTGTCTGCAATATTAGCATAAATATTAATTTCGATAATACTCCCAATATAGCTGGTGAGATCAATGTTTAAGGTTTGCCAAGGATCTTGAGAACTAGTTTGTTGTGAACCCGCTATAATACTTTCTGTATTGATGATTCCTTCGTCTGTAACCACCACTTCGACCACTAAATTACCGATAGCTGCACCAAACATATGATAAGCAAGACTACCTTTTATTTCTGCATAATTTCCATTTAGATCAATACAATCAGTCGTAAGAATAGCGGTAGTTCCAGGAAGCTGATTGGTCGCTTCCATGTAAATGTAATTACCTCCACCAGATGCATCATCACTTGGACCAGTATTGTTAGATGGAGTATCAAAACTATTGACTTCAAATGGAATGTCTCCAATATTATATAAGCCGATGAAACTAGTAGTACCCAATGGATATGCATTGAAATCTATAGCAAAAGGTGGAGCCGAAAGAGCTTTACTCCCGATAGACCAATTGGTTAAATCATTGGAGTTGTTAACATCTGTGGGTTCCGATGTTCGAATGCCAATGACATAATTGCCAGGGATAGAAAGGTCAAGAGTGCTAGCAAAGGTGAAAGCAGTTGTTTCTCCTGGAGCTAAGGTGCCGACAAAAGTATCTAAACCCATACTCATACCATTGAGCAAAAGCTCAAGCGGGATCATACTTTGTTCTGTATCTCCAGCATTAACAATATTAAAAGTGACTACCTCTGCGTCACTTAGATCACAACCCGTTTGAGGGGACATTAAATTGGCAGTTTGTAAATCTATATTTTCGGTAAGTACAAAATCTAAATCATAGCCAAATAAACGATCTGGTCCGTCTTGATTAACGCCTCCTAAAATCATTCCTCCATTAGGATCCCAATCCTTGGAAATAAAGAGGCCACCGGCCAAAGCTTCCGTTCCTGCTAAATCCAGATTGACATCACGAGCGATTCCAGTTGGGACGCCTGTCGTTTTATTGACTTGAGAGATCAAAGAATTAGTTGGCGTCCCTGGTTGATGAAATATCCATAAATAAGGTCCGCCTTCACTATCATTGTCAACCGCCAAACCATACATGCCTCCCAACGTATGTGTTGACTCAAAAATGGTGGTTATAATATTCCCATTCAGATCGATCAAATTGATATCAGTATTGAAATTTCCGACCCAAAAACCTCCATTACCTCCATCAGCCGTTTCATCAAAAGAGATATAGCGTGCTGATTCAGGAGTGCTAATTACGACCTGACTAACAATTTCTTTGGTCACCACATCTATTTGATAAATGGTATTCGTATTATTCGCAGCCCAGATATTTGTCCCATCCCAAGTCATGCCTCGAACACCTCCAGTACCGGTATCAAATAAAGTCGGCAAGGAAAATTTTTCAATAAAGTTACCATCATTATCAAAACGAGCTAACGTATCTGAATTCCATACAGACACCCAAAATTCATTACCAATGTGAACGCCACCAGCTAAACTAGCTAATCCTGAATCTTCTGATATATTGTAATCAAATCTTAAGTCCCACATAGCCATAGTCCCAGGTGGTAAATTAGGGGTGTTAGGAACTGTTGGTGCTGCTATTATTGGTTCAGAGAAAGGCGCCTTTTCTGCTTGTCCTTGTAAGGAAAAAGAGAATCCTCCCATTAGGAAAATTAATATAAGAAGAGCGTATAGCTTTGTAAAATTTTTTATCATGCTAAATTGAGTTGTATGAATAATAGAGAAGTAAATTGTTTTTTAAAAGTAAGGAATTAAACCAAAGAAAAGATAAAAGCGACTACCTTTTCTTAGATAAGAATTGTTGAATGGATTGTTCTAATAAGTTTACCGAAGTTTCAATTTCCTCTAGATTGCGAGAGGCGAAACCCATTCGACAAGCATTTAATTTTTGTTTGGGTGGATTATAATTTAAACCGCTAGAAAGGTAGCAATTGTTTTGAAGCGCTAATTGAGAAAGCTGTGGCAAATCTATACGTTTGTTGAATTTGGCCCATATGGCCATTCCGCCATCAGGAATTTTGAACTGAATATGTTCACTTAGTTTTTCTTGTAAAAGTTGAGCACATAAATCCCGACGGCTACGATATTGTTTTAAAGATTTTTTTAAATAGCGGCGAATGACTCCATCTTGGATCAGTTCGGCTAGTGCTAATTCTAATACAGGATCTCCTTGTCGATCTAAAATACGACGAAGTTGGCCGTAAGCCTTAATCATATATTCAGGAGCGATCAAGTATCCGATTCGGAAAGCGGGGGCAATATTTTTAGTAAAAGATCCAATGTAAGTGACCAAACCATTTTGATCTGCGCTAGCTAATGGAAGGGCTGGACTATTCGCATAATGATAATCGTAATCATAGTCATCTTCAATAATGGCGAAGTGATATTTTTCTGCTAAAGCCAATAAATGAATGCGTCTTTGCGGGGAAAGAGTAACAGTTGTTGGATGATGATGATGTGATGTAACAAAAATTGCACGTACTTTCTTTTTTTTGCAAAGTTGTTCAATTTTATCAACCATGAGTCCGTCTTCATCAACGGGAATTCGTTCGAGTTGGGCGCCAATATATTTAAAGGTAATATTGGCCGTGAAATAATTTGTTTCTCCAATAATGATCGTATCTCCTTTTTGTAATAAGGTTGCTGCTGCGATATAGATACCCATTTGACTTCCCTTTGTAATCATAACATTGGCAGCAGTAATATTGAGACCTCTCGTTTTATTTAATTCTTTTGCTAGTGTTTCCCGTAAGGGAAACATTCCACTCGTTTCTCCATAGCCTAACATTTTTTTGGGAGGTATATTTCTCAAAGTGCTGGCGTAAACCTTTGCTAATTCATTGATGGGAGCAAGACGAACATCTGGAGATCCGTCATCAAACCCCAGTAAATGTGAATCAACTACCGCTGGACTTAATACAGGATGAATCTGAACTTGTAAGTGATTTTTTTGTGCTAATTTTTTTTGATGATTTTTAAAGATTAAAGGACGTGCCTTGACCTGTGGTAAACATTGCGTGATAAAAGTTCCTTTGTAGGGAATGATTTCAATCCAACCTTGGGACTCTAATTCTTCAAAAGCTTTGACTACTGTTTTTCGATGAACTTGTAACAATTCAGCAGCGACTCTAGAACCCGGAAGTTTAGTTCCTGCTTTTAAAATCCCTTTTTGAATTTCGCCAATAATAGACTGTGCAATTTGTAAATATACAGGGACATGACAAGTTTTGTCAACTTGGATCAAGGTTTTTAATGGTATCATACTGGACTACTGTTAAATTAAAAACTGGGTGTATTAAGTAGTCCAGAAAGGTATTACATTTGAATAGAAAAAACAAGGCAATCATCAAAAGAAAAATCTTTTGCAAATTAAAACTTATGGAAAACAATCAACCAAGTTTAAGAAACAAAGTCAAGCGAGTCCCCAAACGCGGACATTATGATGAAGCAACGATTCATGAAGTATTAGATGCTGGATTTGTGTGTCATGTTGGATTTGTCGTCAAAGGTCAGCCTTTTGTAATCCCAACGGCCTATGGTAGAGAGGGAAATAAAATATACATTCATGGTGCGACCAAAAGTCGAATGATGATGGCAGCGAAAGAAGGTATTCCGGTATGTATTACAGTGACTCATTTGGATGGTATTGTTTTAGCTCGATCTGCATTTCATCATTCGATGAATTACCGATCGGTAGTTGTTTTTGGAAAAGCAGTGGAAGTATCGGAGAAAGAAAAAGAACATGCTTTATATATCATTTCAGAACAAATCTTAAAAGATCGTTGGGACGAAAGTCGCCTGCCTAGTGAAAAAGAATTGAAAGCTACCATGGTTTTGGCAGTTGAGATAGAGGAAGCTTCTGCAAAAATTAGAACAGGACCTCCGTCGGATGATAAGGAAGATTATGACCTGCCGATCTGGGCGGGCGTCGTTCCTATTGAACAAGTATTTCGAAAACCAATGGCGGATCCTTTACTGACGGAAGGAATTCCAGTAGCAGCAAGTGTTTTAAAACTAGAAAATATTTAAAGATGAAAAACATATCAATAATTTATAAAACAGATGTTATTCCTGCAACTCAAAAAATTATTCAAGTCTATGATAGTTCTGGAATAAACAGACCTACTTCAGATGAAGATCGAATTACAAAAATGTATGCCAATTCCAACTTGGTAGTTACTGCTTGGGATAAAGAAGAACTAGTTGGGATCGCTCGATCATTAAGTGATTTTTGTTATGCTTGTTATTTATCAGATCTTGCGGTTAGTAAGGAGTATCAAAATAAAGGAATTGGAAAAAAATTAATTAAAATTA
Organism: uncultured Saprospiraceae bacterium; assembly: GCA_964441245.1. Lineage (GTDB taxonomy): Bacteria > Bacteroidota > Bacteroidia > Chitinophagales > Saprospiraceae > JALZUU01. Next base: position 23,066 of record CAYTVR010000046.1, read on the forward strand.
CCAAAGAAAAAATTGGGGATCAAAGTATGTTATTATTACTTTCGGCACCAACAGCTGTGGAGTATTATCCGAAAGTAGGATTAGAAAATTTTACCGATGCTTTTCTTATTAGACGGAAAAAGTAAATGGCCAACCAAATTTATTTGGAATTAGAAAACCAATATTTTATTTGAAAAAAATAATCAACAAGTCTGAAAAGTTTAAAAAATCAAATCATAAATAACATGACACCACGAAAACCTCAAGCCCAAGAATCAAGCGAGTATTTTAAACGATATATCAATCAAGTAGAAACAGAAGATATTGTTGCTGCCTTGAAAAATCAACTAACAGATGTTGAACAATTTTTTAGAGAGTGGCCGGTCAACAAATGGGATCATGCTTACGCAGAAGGCAAATGGACGATCAAAGAAGTGTTAATTCATCTGATAGATACGGAACGAATCATGGCCTACCGAGCACTTCGGATTGCGCGAAACGATTTAACTCCCTTACCTGGTTTTGATCAAGATGAATTTGCCCCATTTATGAATGCGGCCAGTCGTTCTAACGAATCTATTATGACTGAATATCGATCAGTTCGAATGGCTACAATTGCTTTAATCGAAAATTTAGATGATGTCGCTTTAGGGAGAATAGGAACAGCCAGTAATGCTCCAGCCTCGCCTTTAGCTATGGCATTTGTAATTGCCGGACATGAGTTACATCATATAAAGGTGATTAAAGAAAAGTATGTTTAATAATTGAATGACTGAATTTTGAATGAAACTAAAACGCGAATTATACGATTTATGGTCATTCAAAATTCAATGATTCATACATTCAATGATTCAATATCCAATATGCTAGAAATAAGATTAAGTTGTGAAAACTGCGATAAATTCCTACCCAATGAAAGTTCGGAGTCAATGATATGCTCTTATGAATGCACTTTTTGTAGAGATTGTGTAGATGATATTTTAATCAATGTTTGTCCCAATTGTGGTGGTGGATTTGAAAAAAGACCCAGCCGACCTAAAGATGATTTGAACAAACGTCCGCCAAGAACAGATAAAGTTTTTAAACCAGTAAAGTTCAATCAATATTTAGAAAAAAATAAGCATGTAAATCCTAGAGAAAGGTAATGAATACGATAAGAATTTTGAATAATGATTTGGCCAATATTTTTCATTCAATATTCTAATGACACCCTTAAAAATGAAACTATGCCTCTTCCTTTTATTACAAAATTAGAGCACTATCTTAAAGTGGTTCCACGTCATTTTAAATCCATTTTACCAAATGATATCTCTCAAAGACCAGCTCCTAAGAAATGGTCAAAGAAAGAAATAATGGGACATCTCATTGATTCTGCTGTTAATAATCTGCAACGGTTTACAACCATTGTTTTTAGCCCTCAACCATTTGTGTTGACACCCTATCAACAAAATGAACTGGTCGCAGTAAATCGATATCAAGATCAATCGGTTGAATCTCTATTGTCCTTATGGAGTTCTTTGAATCAACAAATTGTACAAGTCTGGAAAAACTATTCTAAAGATGAATTGGCTTTGCTGATTAAATATTCGGAGCAAGAATTACCGGTTTCTCTTTTATGGTGGATCGAGGATTATACCAAACATTTGGAGCATCATTTGAAACAGATTTTTGGACCTTTGGATGTTTTAGAAGATGCCCCGAATTGGCATACGAGTATTGCTAAAGCAAAAAATGCTTTGACCAAATTGGGTGATCAACCTTTTGTTGAATTACTTAAGGAGGGAACGATGTTGGTCGAATATTATGCCCCTCATCAAGTAGATTTACAACAACCACATCGACAAGATGAGTTATATGTGATTCAAAGTGGGAGTGGTGTTTTTTATAATAATGGAAATCGCTCACCCTTTGTCGCTGGAGATGTTTTGTTTGTTCCTGCGGGAATCGAACATCGTTTTGAGGATTTTACGGATGACTTCGCTACCTGGGTTATATTTTATGGACCAGATGGAGGAGAGAAGAAGGTGACTCCAATATTTGAAGCTAATAAAAAAATAGGTTCAACTAATTTTATGATTTCGACAAATCCCAATCGATTAGATGTTCCAATGCTATTCGAATTTTTGACTAATTCTTATTGGGGAAAGGGACGTGATTTTGAGTTAATTAAACATTCCATTTCGAGGTCACTTAATGTTGGTTTGTATGCAGAAGATCGGCAAATTGGATTTGCCAGAGTTGTTAGTGATGAAATGACATTTGCTTATCTTGCAGATGTATTCGTTATTGATGAATTCCGAGGGAAAGGATTGGGGAAATGGTTGATTGATACTATTCTTAAATTAGAAAATTTTCATCCTGAAATAAATTGGTTGTTAGGAACAAAAGATGCACATGGGCTATACGAACAATTTGGTTTTTCAGTGACAAAACGTACGGAAAGAATTATGGAAAAAAGATATGAAGACGCTTAGATGAACCATAAAATAAAAATACCAACGCCCAAAGAATTTGATTTTGCAGAATGTCTCCGTTTTTTAGCCCGATCAGAGAAAGAGAGTTTACATATTATCAAAGATCAATCTCTTTGGAAATTAATTGAAACATCAGATCAACCCATTCTGGTAGAAATTTTTCAAGAGCAAAAAGACGAATTAGTTATTTATTTCCCGCAAAGGAAAATATCAAAGACTCATCAGAAAATTGTAAAAGAATATGTTGTTGATTGGTTGGATTTAAAAAGTGACTTATCTGTTTTTTACAAAGTAGCTAATAAAGATGCGATTCTTCGTCCATTGGCAAAACAATTTTATGGCCTTCGTCTAATTGGTATCCCTAATTTTTTTGAAGCTTTAAGTTGGGCGATTATTGGTCAGCAGATTAACCTCAACTTTGCCTATACGTTAAAAGGTCGATTGATTGAAAAATTTGGATCAAGTGTGGAATGGGAAAACGAAAAATATTTTCTCTTTCCTGAACCAGCCACTATTGCTCAATTGACTGTTGCAGACTTGCGCGTATTACAATTTTCGCAAAGAAAAGCCGAATACTTAATTGGCTTAGCGCAAAAAATAGAAGAGGGTGTTTTATCTAAAACCGCTTTAAGTAAAATGACTTTTGAAGAAGCGAAAACTTTTTTAGTCACTATTCGAGGAATCGGAAATTGGACGGCCAACTATGTGATAATGAAATGCCTTAGACACCCCGATGCTTTTCCATTGGAAGATGTAGGACTTCACAATGCTCTGAAAAAACAACTAGGTTTAGATCAAAAACCTTCCTTAGAGAAAATAAAAAAGTTGGCTGGATCATGGGAAGGTTGGAGAGCTTATGCCACTTTTTATCTTTGGCAATCATTGTTGGAAACCTAACAAGATCATAAACTTCCATTACAAAACCATACTATGGAAAAATCTATCTTAATTGAAACGGCTAAGATTTTAATAGAAAAAACGCAAGCAACATCACTCGATGGAATCTTGGAAATAGAACAGGCCAATGCCAAATTTATCGGTCAATCTACCAAAGAACAACACGAACAAATTATTGCTAATCCTGCTAAAGAACATTTGACTATTCGGAAAAAAGAAGATCGAAAAATAATTGGCTATATTATTCTAGAGGGTGTTCAAAGTAAAAATAAATCGCTGTTGATTAAGCGAATTGCAATAGCAGAAAAAGGAAAAGGATATGGGCGAGAATCATTGCAAGGAATAAAGAAATATTGTTTTGAGATACTTCAGTTCCATCGTTTATGGTTAGACGTTTTTGATTACAATAGTAGAGCAATTCATTTATATGAAACAGAAGGTTTTCAACGAGAAGGAGTCATGCGTGAATGTGTTTTGCAAAATGGAGTATATCATAATTTGATTGTATTATCTTTGTTGGAACACGAGTATAAAAACAAACTCAATCATTAAAATCAAACAGATTTGTATAGACAACCTACCATTTTTCAAGCATTTAAAAATCTCGTTGCAGCCGAGAGTACTCGGCATGGTGGAGTCAGTCAAATACCTTATTCTTCCCTTAATCTTGGTTTACACACAAAGGACGAATCCGCTAACGTTGTGGAGAATAGAAAACGATTTTTCACCCAATTACAAATCCCTTTAACACAAGTCGCTAGTTCTTATCAAGTACACGGAGATCAAATTTTAAAAGTAAACGAACCGGGTTTGTATGAAGGCTTTGACGCATTGATCACCAATCAGGAAAATACTTTTATTACTGTTACGGTAGCAGATTGTACGCCAATATTGATTTATGATTCGAATCATAAAGTCGTAGCTGCGATTCATGCAGGTTGGAGAGGAACCGTGGCTCAAATTGTTCCTAAAACGTTAGCAGAAATGAAGAAGTATTATGGAAGTCAAGCTACGGATTGTTATGTTTATATTGGCACCTGCATTGATGAATGTTCTTTTGAAGTCGATGCAGATGTAGCCGATCATTTTGAGCATCCATTTAAAAAATGGGATGACAAAAAATCTAAATACTTTGTTGATTTAAAAAAAGCTAACAAACAACAAGCATTGGGTTCTGGTGTGCCGGAAAATCAAATCGAATGGTCATCCTACTCAACGGTATTGCATAATGAAGCTTATTTTTCCTATCGAAAAGAAGGCGGAATTACTGGACGAATGTTGGCAGTGATTGGGCTGAAAAAATGAATTATCTATAAGTATTTTAATTCCTGTTTTCAGAAACCTGACTTTAGTTTTTTTGTGGCAAATATAGATCATCGAAATTGTTGATCTTACTTGTGTAATAGATGATTTTTTAATAAAAAAAGCTATGATTATGAAAAAAGTATTTACTCTACTGACCTTGTTTTTTTCTTGTTTTTTGAATGCCCAACCTGAGCCACTTAGCAAAACGATACATGTCAATAATATTGAAGCTTTGGTCAATTCTAACGGTTCTTTATTTGGCGATGCTGAAGGAGGACAATTTATTCCTGGCGGAATAACGGGTTCACAATTGAGTACGATTTTAAAATCTGGAATCTGGATTGCAGGGATAGATGAAGCATCTAATTTAAGAGGTGCTGTACATCATGTTAATAGTGATTTTGTACCTGGAACCATTGTTTTAGATCAAGATAATCAAGAATTGGAAGTTGTCGACTTTAATAAAATATGGAGAGTTACCAAAGAGGAAATCGAAATGCACAAAGCTGATTTTGCAGATAATGGAGTAATTGATAATCCAATTCAAAATATTTTTGCATGGCCAGGAAGAGCCAACCAATTTTTTTCGGAGTATAATGATGGAATGACTTTACCTTGGCCTGTTCCTCAGGGTTTAGCTGGATTTTTTGATAAAAATGGGACAGAACGCTATGAACCAGACCAAGGAGATTTTCCGACTTTAAACATTAGAGCATGTAGTAGCAATATTCCTATTCCAGATGAACTGTTTTGGTTTGTCTATCACGATGTAAGTATCCATTCAGAAAGCCAAATGGAACCCTTAAATATTGAAGTACAATGCCAGATATTTGCTTTTAACTGTGATGAAAATTCACCCAATGGAAATACGATTTATACTAGTCATAAAATACTCAGTCGCTCAGTAGAAAAAATACATGATGCTTATTTAGGTTTGTATACTGATTTTAATATTGGTAATGGAGCAGATGATTTTTTTGGTTGCGATCCTGATCGCTCTTTGATCTTTGCTTACAATGGTGATGAAAATGATGAAGGTGGATATGGAATAGAAGCTCCCGTTATGGCAGTTGATGTTTTACGAACGCCATTCAAGACATTTGACGATGACCTTAGTTTTACGGAACTTAAAGCTGTTTTACCTATTGAGTCGATGACTCCTAACAATGAACCTCTGCGTTATTATAACTTATTACAAGGTCTTCATCCTGATGGATCAACTTTGCCCAACGATGGGCTTTTTTATACAGATAATCCAAATGATTCAGATGGATGGTCAGAAGTCACAGAAAATAATACACCAGGTGATCGAAAAATATTAAGTTCCTTTGGCCCTTTCTCAATAGCTAATGCTACGACTAATGAATTTATAGTCGCTTATACTTTTTATCAAGAACCTGGAAATAATCATTTAGAAAATCTAAACACCATGTATGATCAATCAGATCAAATACAATCGTTTTTTGATAATTGTTTCGATATTAATTCTAATAATTCATGTAGTGAAACCACTCCAACTCATGATGTATCTTTGAGTAACTCAAAAGTGAAAATATTTCCAAATCCTACTGGTGGTGATTTGAATCTTCAATCCAATGAATTGGAAATTAAAACGGTAGAGTTAAGGGATATAAATGGCCGGATTGTATTTAATGAAAAATGGTCTACGGCTATTTCGAATATTTCTTTATCCCTTGTATCCTTACCGAAAGGTCTATATTTTTTAAAATTAAATTTAGAAAAGAATGAACAATTATATGAAAAAATCGTCATTCAATAATTCCTAATTGTATAGGATTAAAAGGATTAATTCTATACTTTTATACTTTATGTTTTGGACAATTTTAAGCTTGTTTCTTAAAATTGTCCAAAACATTTTACTAATCTTTAGTTATAAAATACCCTTTTTTAGGTAGTAAATCCCATCTAATTACTTGTATATTTGTAGGTGAAAGTATATTATTTAGTCTATAAAAATAAAGTTAGAGGCCCCTCTTCTGAGACTAAAATAAATACATTCTGATACGTTTTCCAAAACTTTTACCTGGCTTGTAATGGTACCCTAAAGTACCGTTTTTTGAGAAAATTTAGTTTTTAGAATTCTCCTATGCTTTGTGTAGTAGGTTTGTTTTCGATAGAGCGCAATTTTTGGTGGCAGTTATCGTGCGATACTTGGTAGATTGAGTTGAGATGATTCATTGGTTAACAATTGTTAGTTGACCAGATAAGTATATACATATTCTATGAGAAAAATAATCGACCAGCAAGTTCGTAGGAACGATGCAGGGATTAGTGCAATTAAAACGATTTGTAATGTTCACGGAGTCAATATTGAACGGAATATTATAGAGGATGCTGTACCATTGGATCAAAATGGTGCCTCCTTGTCGAATATGCAACAGTTTTTAGAAGATTATGGTTTTGAAACAGAATTTCGATTGCTAGACATCCAATCGATCAATGGCAATTATGCTGATATTAAAGATTTTTTTCCGTGTATAACCCCAGTAAAAAATAAAGACAGTGTTCAGTATGTTGTAATTGACGAAATTTATAAGGAGAAATTAAGCATTCTTGATCCTTCTAAACAAGAAAGTTACAAGTTAAGTGTTCAGCAATTTCGCAAGCAAGCTCACTTTAAAGCATCCTATCTTGATTATGCTTCTGAAGAAGAAAAGTTACATATTTTACTTCAAAAAGAATTGAACAAAAGAGCTATTGTGCTTCCATTAGATCCGACCAAGCGGCAGTTGATGGAAATGCATAATAAGTTAAATTACTTCAAATATGTAGATGAGCATTTTGGATTTAAAAGTAAAGAAGCAGGGACCGCTTTTTTAAAAGACCTATTGTTCAATCAAGAATTAAATCATATTCCAGAGCATTTTCGAACGATGGAAGTGAGCGGAACGCAAATTGAAATCAAAGCACCATTTATACTTACAGTAAAAAAGAAAAGAGATATTGTCATTCCTGAAGGACCTAAAGAAAATGGGAGGAGTGTGTATATGCAATTGTACAAAAGTGTAGGTCATATCAAAGAACTTTGGTTCATTTTTTTATCTACGATTTTATTAGCAGCATTCATTTCTTACATCGCAGTTTTTATTGATCAAATTTTGATTGACCATATCTTACCGAGTTATCAATTAGGAACTTTACAATTGTTTGCGATAGGTGTAGGGATTTTTTATCTTATTGAAACGATTTTTAAAATCTATTCAAAATTTGTATCGATACATTTATCGGCTACTTTGGATCGTTTTTTTCTAGGGACTTTTGATGCTAAGCTCAATACTTTTTCGATGCGTTATTTGGGGAGTTTCAAGCGAGGAGATTTGATTGAGCGAATGCGAGATTCCATGAAATTGAAATCCTTTTTTGTGAAATTCTTTTCTCAAGTATTGGTCAATGTAATCATTGCGACCTTCTCTTTGTTTTTCTTGGTTTTAATCAATTGGCAATTGTCCTTGTTGGTTTTATTGGTCTTAGTCTTGTTTGCTTTTCAATTTGTTTATTTTACGCCATTGATAGAAAAATTAGAACGAAAGCGTTATATCCGAAAAGCAGATTATGTATCGAAGTTTATTGAAAAAATTGATGGGATCCAAGTCGTGAAATCTTTGGGTTTAGAATCTTATTCAAGTCAACAAATCAAAACTAGAGTAGATGCCTTGATCGATGTGTATATTGAATCTAAATATGTTGGATTGGCCAATACGGTGATTTCATCTTTGATCGTTTCCTTTGCTACTTTAGCTTTGATTGTTCTGACTTCTCGCGAACTCATTCTGTATAACTCCATTTCCTTAGGGATGATTATCACTTTTGTTGCCTTATCGAAAAAAATATTTAATGCCTTTAGTAAATTATTAAATGCCAATCTTTCTTTACAAGAACATAAAGTGATCTTACAACGCTTTTTTGATTTTAATGAAAATAAAACACAAAAGCGCGACAACGAATACAGTAAACAAAATAAATCTGGGAAAATTTATAACGATTTCAAAACGTATCAAGATTTAAGCAAAATAAAAACATTCGAGTTTGAAAAATTCAATGTGAATAAGGTGTCTTTCTCCTATGATCCAGATCAACCTATTTTGAAAAAGGTATCTATGGAAATTTGTAAAGGTGATAAGATTTGGATTCAAGGAAAAAATGGATCAGGTAAGTCAACACTTTGCAAACTGGTTACTCAATTATACACGCCAGATTCTGGTGATCTGTTGATCAACGATGTTCATATCGGTATGTATGATACAAAAGCGGTGAGTAAGAAAATTGCTTTGATTGCCGGAAAAGATATTTTGTTTAATGACACCTTATTGTTCAATATTACTTTTGGTAAAAAAGTAGATATCCGCGAATTAATAGAATATGCTAAGATGATTAATTTGTATGAATTCATTAATGAAAAACCAGATAAGTTTGATTTCATGATTCATGAAAATGGGAAAAATTTATCTACTGGACAAAGGCGGAAAATTTTATTGTTACGTGCCATGATGCTCGACGCAGAAGTAATTATTTTGGACGAAGTGTTTAATGGAATTGATAAAGAATCGAAAGAGCGAGCAGAGTTTATGTTAGATTTGATCGAAGATAAAACGATTGTGATTATTTCTCACATGCCTGTATCAAGAATGACTTTTAATAAAAAATATCTTGTAGAAAATGGAGTACTTATCGACCAAAACGCCTAGAGCTTTTTATTTGATCCGAGGTTTATTTTTGCTGATCAGTTCGGTGTTGTTCATTGCGTTTATTTTACTTTTTGTATTAAACATCGATGAGTCTGTTAAGATCTCAGGAGGCGAAATTATTGCAGAAGAAATTCCAATAGAATATCTAGCACCATTTGAAGCACAGATTGAATCCATTTACGTTCGAGAAGGAGATGAAGTAAAGGAAGGTGATACGTTATTGGTATTGAAAAATGACTTGCTTACTTCTACTTTACAGAAAACGGAAAAAGATTATGAATTGGTCATTCAGAACTTAGAAGTATATCATAAGATGTTGACTAATTTGGATAACAAAATCCAATTCCAACAAAAGCAAAGAAGCAATATCAATAGCAATCATCAACATGATCAACGAGATATAGAAATTGAAATAAAAGGATTGCGTAGCCAGTTAGAAGCGCAAAAAGAGAATGTAGATATTAGTGAAAATCGGCTTAAAAAAGATTACACTTTACTCAAAGAAGGAATCATTAGTAAACTGGAATATGAAACGCATTATAAAAGTTATCTCAAAGAAAAAGAAAAGCTAGCATCCGTTAAAAAACGCTATGTTCAAAAACTCAATAAAAAGAAAGTTTTACCGAATGATCTGTCCAGTCAAGTCAATGAACAACAGTTAACTTTGCTCTCTAGTGAATATGATCGAGCGACGATTGAACGACAATTACTAGAAGCAAAAACAAAACAAATACAACTAGAAGATCAATTGAGGTTTCAAAAAGATCAATTTGAAAAATGTTATGTCATCGCTAAAATAGATGGCAATGTTTCTCGTCTATTCAACGTAAAAATAGAATCTAATTATTTACCGAAAGGGACAGAAATGATTATCTTGACACCGCTAGAAGAACAGAAGTTTTATGCAGAAATGATCGTTCCACAAATGGGGATTAAAGATGTTAAAGTCGGACAAACTACACACCTTAAATTAGATGCTTACAATTATTATAAATATGGAATTCTAAAAGGAAAAGTCTCGTACATCAAAAAAGACACAAGTAATAATTTCTTTGTTTTGGCACAGATTCCTGCTCAGGATTATAATTTTGAACTGCAAAGTGGCTATAAAATAAAAGGAGAGATCATTACCGAAAAAGTCAAGTTGTATCAATTCATTTTCCGAAAATTATTCCAAAATGCCTCCATCTAATACCGTCAAATTTTAATCATTAATTCTCCAGCTTTCGCTAAGACCTCTTCTGTTTTTGCAAAACACAATCGAACGACTTTTTCATCTCTATGATTAGAATAAAAAACAGAAACCGGAATCGATGCTACACCAAATTCAGTCGTCATTCTTTTCGCGAAAGTGGTATCCTTTTCATCACTAATAGCGGAGTAATCTAATAATTGAAAATAAGTACCTTGACAAGTGATGGGGCGAAATCTAGAACCAGCAATGGCTTGCAAAAAGAAATCTCTTTTCTGTTGATAAAAATGATTGAGGCTCAAATATTCTTCTGGGTTTTCCAAAAAATCAGCAATGGCATATTGTAAAGGTGTATTGACAGAAAAGACATTAAACTGATGTACTTTCCTAAATTCTTTCATTAGATGTTCTGGTGCAATGCAATACCCAATCTTCCAGCCAGTACTATGAAAAGTTTTTCCAAAAGAATAAGTAGCCAATGATCGTTGATATAGTTTAGGGTAGCGCAATACGCTTTGATGTGCCGCTTGATCGTAAATCAGGTGTTCATACACTTCGTCGCTTAACAATAAAATATCGGTATTTTCCGTAAGGCGTTCCAAGGCTTTTAGGTCCGATTCATTTAAAATGGTCCCCGTTGGATTATGTGGAGTATTGAAAATAATCATCCGAGTGTTACTAGAAATTAAGTTTGCAAATCGATCCCAATCAATTTTATAATCAGGAGCTTTTAATTCATAAATCACAGGAATCCCACCATTTAATTCTATGGAGGGTCGATAAGAATCATAAGCTGGTTCGATCAAAATGACTTCATCTTCTGGTTTTACAAAAGCAGAAATGATTGTAAAAATCGCTTGCGTTGCTCCAGCAGTAATCGTGATTTCTGAACTAGGATTGATAGATAAACCATAAAGCGCCGCTACTTTTTCCGCTAGTCGTTCTCTTAATAAAGGGACACCAGCCATCGGCGCATATTGGTTATAACCGTTTTGAAGATAATGCTCAACTAACTTTCGTAAACGAGGAGCACAATCAAAATTTGGAAAACCTTGCGATAAGTTGATCGCCTGATGTTCATTGGCCAAGGCAGACATGACCGTAAAAATAGTAGTTCCGACATTAGGCAACTTGGATTGAATCTTCACGGTACATTGTTTTTGAAAAAAGTGAATGATGAGTTCAAGATAAAATAATGATCTTGGAAATCAAATGAGGGTTTTACGCTAAGTAGTTTTATGAAGAGCGATCGAATAACTAAAAACCATCAAATAGCACCAAAATAAAACTTATGATACGATATATTTTTTATAAACTTCATCAATAGCTTTGGCCAAGATTCTATCCTTTTCGGTTACCACATTTCCAGCATCATGTGTTGTCAAATGAATCTCTACCTTATTCCATACATTGCTCCAGTTGGGATGATGATTTTGCTTTTCAGCAAGAATGGCCACTTCCGTCATAAAGGCAAAAGCGGCTATAAAATTTTTAAATTTAAAAATAGCTTGTAATTGATTGTTTTCTTCTTTCCACATGGAATTTTAGTGTTATGGTGATCTAGTGTTAAGGCATCAGGATGTTCACAATTGGTACCTTAGATGAGTCTCTAACCCTAGTTTACTTCTTCAACAATCCAATCTCTCTTAAACGCTCATTCAAATATTCTCCGGCAGTAATGGAGTCATAATTTAGAGGTCGTTCTTCTGTGACGCATGATTCTAGACAAGTCAAATCCATGGTGCTTCTTGGATGTAAAAAGAAAGGAATCGAAAGACGGGGTTTATGCCATTCTTCCTTAGGTGGATTGACCACTCGATGAGTTGTTGATTTTAAGTAATTGTTGGTCAATCGTTGTAACATATCTCCTACGTTGATGACGATTTCATCTTCTTCAGGAGTAATCGGCATCCATTCATTGTCCATGTTCAATAATTCTAGACCACCAGCAGAGGCACCGACCAATAAAGTAATAAGATTGATGTCTTCATGTTGTTCTGCTCTAATGGCAGAAGCAGGAGCCATAGTGATCGGTGGATAATGGATTGCTCTGAGAATGCTATTGCCGTTTTTAATTTTGGTATCAAAAAAATCGTCCCCTAAGTTCAAATAAATAGAGATGGCTTTCAGCAAATGCGCACCAGATTTTTCAAACTCTTTGTACAGTACATCTCCGAGTCTGGTAAATTCGGACTCTTCTTTAACCATTACATTGTCTGGGTATTCTGATTTGATTTGATCTCCGTCGATGACTGTTTGACCAATTTGATAAAATTCTTTTAAATCACCGACAGTTGATTGTTTAGCGTGTTCTTTTCCAAAAGAAGTATATCCTCTTTGACCAGCCAAGCCAGGTACCTCATATTGGTATTTAGTGGCCTCCGGGAGAGAGAAAAAGTTTTTGGATGAGGTATAAAAATCTTCAATTAATTGTTTAGGAATACCATGATTCACTACTCCTACAAATCCTATTTCGTGGAAGGCTCGTCCAAGTTCTTTGACGAATTCGCTTTTTTCTTCAGCGTTACCATTTACAAATTTGGATAAATCTACAACAGGGATCGATCTTTCAGCCATGATTGATTTTTTGATTTTAGTCTTAATTTAAAAAGTACTGGTATTAGTGTAGTTAAATTTAGAGCAACATCTAATCTGATGTTTTCTTTCTTGGAATTAAAATTAATAAAATCTATCGAGATTTCCGACCCAAACAAGTACTACTTTTAGTGCAGTAAAATAAAAATGCACTTACGTGTAAATAATGAACGTTACGTAATTTTAGACGAATGTTTATGCGGTGTGTCACTACGATTTTTGATCAAAAATCAGATATCCTCATATCAAAAGTTTCCTTAACATTCTACGATTAGGATGATCCTTAAAATGCTATCATAGAATTTAATTTTCTGGAGATAAATGCTTTCGTTTGGTGTTTTGGCTCCCGAAAGCTTTGAAAAAGTATCTGCATAAACATCTTTTACATAATCTAAATCAAATGAAATCAGAAATACTCAATTTTCACTAAGCTCCAAAAAGAAATTATCGACGAGGTTTGTATTTAGATTGATTTAAAATTTTTTGTGCGTCGGTAATCTCTAATAATTGAGGCAAAGTTGTCTCAGGATGACGAGCCATATAAGCATTGATGATTTGCCAACCGATCCAATTGGCTGTTCGTCCTGGTGCTTCACCTGGCATGCCTGGCGCATTTGGGCTATGATCGATTAGCTTTCTAAAATCTTTATATTTTGTAGAGTATAACAGTTCTTCTCCAATAAAATGGGTCCAGATTTGTAATTCATTCGTTTCAACCCATTTCATTTGCTCTGGAGTATAGGCCATTTTGATTCGATCTTCTTCGCGAGGAAGTAATTGATCCATGATATAGTGAATCTTACCGTTGTGAACCAT
>CAYTVR010000047.1:0-36363 GCA_964441245.1 uncultured Saprospiraceae bacterium
TTCGTTGACCATTGATTCGATAACTCATACCTAAATCTATTCTAGAATAAGCCGGTAATTTAGTGGAATACACTTTATCATATTCGTATATTTCACGACCAGCTGCTAAGGAGGCATCGACATCAATCGGTAAATCTCGATTTCCGCCAGTCAAAATAAATTTCGCATCAAAGCCTAGACGATTCTTTTTGTCTTTTCCTATTTTAAACTCTTTTCCACCAAGGAGATTAAACATGTAATTTGAATTAAAACGAGTATTGAATTCTTTTCCATTTTTTCCTTTATACTTAGAATCAAATAAAGACGAAGTCAACATAAAATAAGAACCTTTCGAAAAGAATTTTTCTAAGGTCAAATCAATCCCATAATTTTTACCCGTCCCGTCATTGACCAATTCCGAAGTTCCGATTAATCTCCAAACATCAATGGTATTAATAGAAGAACGATAACCCAAGTCTCCCAAATCATTGGTCACTGGTACATCATATAAATGTTGGTAATAACCTTCTAACTTCAATCGAATATTTTTTGATATTCGCCAATCATAACCCAATACTGCATGAACAGATTTCGTCATATCCAAATCTTTGCTTGGGGTTATTTTACGACCATCCGGAAATGTTCCTTCTGCAACATAGAAGGCCAAATGTTCTGGTTTCGAATGAATGCCTAAAGCACCACTGAACTTATGTTTGGGATTCATTTGATATTGTAAGGAAAGCCGAGGTTCAAAAGATACTTTGCCATTGACACCTAAATGAGTAAAATGAAATCCACTATTCAAAGTCCAAGCCCTATTGAATCGATACTTCCATTGGGCGAAAGCTTGCGTTCGATTTCCATTTCCTTTATTGTCAAACAAAGTAAATAATTCATTAGTCGTTTCATCTAGAAATTTTTCTTGTGTTCTAAATCCTTCATGACTAAAAATAGCGCCTGCGCGAAAAGTATGTTGAGCATTCAACTTATGGGTATAAGTCGTTTTTCCCCGAAAAACATAGTTATCAAAATTCTCGTCATCTTCTACCGTTCGTTGATAATTGTCACTTGCTGTTAAGAAAAATTCTTGTCCATTGTATCGGCTATTGGAGGCGATCGCAACCGTTTGTAAATAACTATGATCTGTAAAAGCTATTCGATGTGACAAGCCAATTGTTCCCACTGTTTCTCCTTCTTTATAGCCTTCTCCATCACTTCCCGTAAATCTCCATTGAGCAGAATCTCGCGCCGGTTCAAAAGAAGAACTATTTTTTCCACCCAAACCAAACAAACTAAAAGTCCCTGCCTTTGCCGTTGGTACATTCACTTTAAATGATAAATCTTGGTAAGTTACGACATCATCATCTACGATATCCAATCCCATTTGCGAAAGCAAACCTAGAGTTGAATATCGATAATTGATTAAGTAAGATGCGTTAGAGTTTTTAGAAAAAGGACCTTCTGCAGCTGCTTCCAAACCAAGGACGCTCAACATAAATGCATACTCTCTTTTTTCATTGTTTCCGTTTCGCAAACGAACATCAAAAACACCTGAGGTAGCATTTCCAAATTCCGCAGGAAAAGCTCCCGTATAAAAATCAGAATTGGTCAACATGGTACTACTCAACATACTGACTCCACCACCAGAAGAACCTAAATTGGCAAAATGATTTGGGTTAGGAATTTCGATTCCTTCTAACCTCCATAAGACTCCTTTCGGAGAATTTCCACGAACAACGATTTCGTTATTCAAATCATCCGCTCCTCCTCCAGTTGCCACACCTGCATAGTTCAGTGCCATCCGTGCAGGATCATAAAAGCTAGCGGCATATCGGCTCGTTTCTTCAACAGAAAAAGATCGAGCACTGACCGTTGCCATTTCGTTCAAGGGGTTTTCTTTATCCAATTTTGCCCTTACCACTACTTCTTTTAAGTCCTCGATTGACTCAATCAGTTCGATATTTAATACGACTTCTTTTCCAGAAGTAACCAACACTTCACTGAGTATTGCTGTCTCATAGCCTAAGTAACTGACTTCCAAATTGACTCGGCCAACTTTTACTTTTTCTATCTTAAAATAACCTTCGAGATCGGTAGTTGCTCCTTGAGGATCAGTTGTGTTCATCACCAATATATTCGCCCCGATTAAAGGCATTTTAGAATCTTGATCTACAATATTTCCTCGAATGGTTTGAGATAAATCTTGTGCAGAAAGAGAAGTTATTGCACAAATCATGAAAAAGGAAAAGATTATATTCTTGATCGTTTTCATACTTTATTTTTTTTGTTGAGTGTCCTTTAAAACCAAAATTTATTAATAATTCTTATTTATAAAAATTGGATGCCCGACCGTTTTTATAAAAATGGACTCTCGGACATCCTTCGATATTAGTTCGCATTGACGACTCGACCAGAACCATCCACTTTCTCTACTACTTCTGGATTTCCTTTGTAATAAACATCTCCACTGCCATCGATATCTACATCCAAAATATTATTAACAAAAATCTCACAAGTTCCAGAAGCATCGGTATCGACCAAACAAACTTGACTGACTAAATCAAAAGCAACTACGTCGCCAGAGCCATCAATATCAATCGTTGTTTTCTGGGAGGTACCGTTTAAAGTTATTTGGCCTGAACCATCTACTTTAACAAGTGTGTTGATCGTTTCTAAATGGTTGATTTTCATATCTCCACTACCATCTATTGTAAAGCTAGCTTCTTGATTGGCAACCAAATCACCTAGTACGGTAATGTCACCAGAACCATCAATTTCAAATTTCAATTCATCATCCGTAAAACTAGCATCTACTAGAATGTCTCCGGAAGCCGTGCTCTTAATGTTATTTAAGTGCGGAGTGACGATAAAAATATCTAGTTCTAGGTTTCTGTAAAAGCCATTTTCTAACTCCATCTTCCAATTACTATTAGAAACATTCGTTATAATTTTGTCAATAATATTTTGATGACCTTTTGCCGTTATAGATTGTTCGGCTCCTTTAGTAATCACTACATCAAAAGAACCATCTAGTTCTATACCAGTAAATAGTGGAAGATCAAGTGTTTGTGTCACAATTGGACCTTCTCCTACGTTTTTTTCGCAAGCAGTTAATACGAATACGATCAGGGCTAACATCATTAATTTTTTCATCTTCTTTATTTTTTTTGTTAAAAATAGTTTTCAAAAAGGCATAGAAATTTTAGGCCATCATTCGAATAATTAAGTCGATTGTCGATATAGAATTGACCGTTTTGATCGAGATCAAATCATAAAACACCATACTGTTAAAAGGTAAAATTGAGCTTTATATTATTTGTCTTTTGTTGGTTACTTGTTATTAGATTTTTGTTTTTTATTGGCATCCTTTTCCTGATAATTCATAACGGCCTGCTTTCTTGTCTAGTTGTAAACTTAAACCGTAAGCTAAGCTTTCCATGGCTTCGTCTGCCGTTAATTGATCAAAAGTTCCATTAAAATCGCATTTTAAAATAGCAGGATTATCCACCTTAATTTTTATATTGTAAAACGTTTCTGCTAAAGGAATAATTTGTTCCAACAAGTCTCCTTTAAAGCGAAGTTTGTTTTGCTTCCAAGCTATTACGTTCAAATCTTCATTGCCTTCTTTCTCTAGTTGTTGATTTCTTTTTTCATAGACGCCTTTGTCATCCGGTAATAATAAAATGGCTTCTTTATCATCGTCCAATCCATCAAAGGAAACCTTTCCTGTAAAGACCACTACTTCCGTTTGGGGTTCATTTTCATAGGCTCGTACATTGAATGAAGTCCCTAATACTTGTGTTTTTGTTTTAGCAGTTTCAATGGTAAAAGTGGCGCCATTTTTTTTCTGTACATCAAAAAAAGCTTCTCCTTTCAATTGAATCAATCGTTCTTCAAATTTTTCAGAATAAGTGATTTCAGAATTTTTATTCAACCAAACTACACTATTGTCAGGTAATGTTATTTCTTTCTTTTCTGCTTTCGCATAAATGGTTTTGATGTCATTTCCGGTGTTGACCACTTGATACATCCAAAATGCTATAGATAAGAAAGCAACTGCAGCGGCAGACCTCATGAATACTTTGGACCACATTGGTCGCACTTTCGCTGGCTGTTTGACCACTTCATTTTTTTGCATTCTTTCTTGAAAACGAGACCATTCGTGACCAACATTCATGTTGATGATTTCTTGTCCTTCACCACTTAATGTCCAAATTTTTTGAATATCCGCATACTTTTCTTGATGTTCAGCGCTTTCGCCGAGCCATTCCTGTAGCTTTTGGAGATCCACTTCAGTGATTTCTCCGTTAAGCTCTCTTAAAATCAAATTAGTATATGTTTCTTCTCTCATTATTTAAATGGTTTCATAATTAAGACGCAAATCCATAAGGATACCCTGAATGAATCTTATTTTTTTTTAAAAAAAGTATCCAAATAGGAATAAAACACTCAAATGAGGCTTCAAAAGCACTCTTAACTTTTTGAGTGCGGTGCCCATGTGAGATTCTACCGTTTTCACAGAAATGTCTAATCTTTCGGCAATTTCGCGATAAGTCAGTTCTTCTTTTCGACTTAATATGAATACCGTTCGACATTTGGGATGCAAAGAATCGATCGCTCTATTTACTTTGGCTTGAAGTTCCTCTGTTTCGAGATTTTGAGCAGCATTTCGCATGGAAGATGGAGATTGTACTAATATATCATCACTTTCTACCTTCCTAAAATTTTTCTTTTTCCGTAAATAATCTAATGCTGCATTAACACAGGATCGTTTGAGATAACCTTTCAGAGAGCTTTGAATATTGAGTTGATCTCTATTCGTCCAAAACTTAAAAAATACATCTTGAACGATATCTTTTGCCATACTTTCATCTTGGAGTAAGCGATGGGCAGCAAGGGCCATCTCTGCGAAGTACTGTTTAAAAATTCGCTCGATGGCTAATTCTCCATTCTCTTCTAACAATAACAATAATTCCTGATCAGTGTAAGTATGTTGGGTCAAGTCTACTAGCTTTATGATAAAATAGATTTAGATAATTATCTAAGTTCCGCTCAATGAATTAATTTCCGATTTTCGGTTTTTAGCGCAGTTTGTGGGTACTTGAAAAAGAACGTCAATCAAGCTAAAAATCGAAATCATAAGAGGAAATTAGTTTTTAAGCATTATTAAACTTTGTTTATTTTGCTCAAGATACCAAATTTGTGCCTACCTTAGAAATACAGGATAAATATTCTAGCTATGAAAACAATTCTCCTACTCTTTCTATTACAATTGATCCTTTTTTTACCACTTTTTGGGCAGTTTACTGGGCCAGAATTATCTTATTCATTATCTCCAAGTAACCAAGTAAAAAATCAATCCCAAAAAGCGACTATTCAAGCTATTGGTCTAGCTTTAGCATTCCCCATCAACTTATCTAAAAAAAACGTACTCATCTTTCTCCCGACCTTCAATCGTTTTTCGATTAACTATACTCATTCCATTCCCGATTTAAGTGTTTATCAAATTACTCCACAAATCACCTGGCTTTACCGATGGAATGACCATTTCAGATCAACGATTAGTCTAGTCCCTCAACTAAGTTCTGATCTTAAAAACATTGATCATCAACATTGGCAAATGGGCAGTGCCTTACTATTTTATTTGGAAAAAAGTGATCGTTTAACCTTTCAATTTGGTGCATTTTACAGCAAAAATTTTTATGGTACTTTATTATCTCCTTTGATTGGTTTGGATTGGAAATTAAATGAAAAAATTCGCATACAAGCTCGAATTCCAGAATATGGAACTTTAGATTTTGCTCTAAAAGATCGGGTTCATTTAGGTTTAAAATATCAAACTGCACTCAACTCTTATCGAATTGGGAAAGAAGTTTCACTACCTTACCTTGAACAGCGACAAGGAGAATTGGCAGTTTACGCAGAATACTTTTTGTCGAAAGATTGGGTACTCCAAGCACGTTTTGGACACACACTTTGGCGAAAATTGAGGACCTATAACAAAGAGGATGATCTTCCTTTACGAATTGCTTCTTTTCCTTTAAAAAAAGATCGAAGAGTCTCCTTCAATGAAGATATCAAAAATGGTTTTTTCTTTCAGTTCGGGATCATTTATAGGGTTTTAAAATGAATCTGTGATTTAAACTCAATAAAAATACGATTATGACTAAGAAAAAAGATTACACTAATTATATAGGAGTAGCAGTAATGGCCATTCTGTTTTTTGGATTAATCATCTTTTTCAAAGAATTCGAACTTGTAAAAAATTTTAACCCAGAAACATCCGAAGGCAAAACGCTGTTGATTCTCGGAGTTGTCATCATGGTACATTTAGTTTTAGTGGTCCATGAATTGGGACATGTAGTGATGGGATTACTTCAAGGGTTCAGATTTGAATTATTTGTTGTTGGCTTGCTTGGGATAAAAAGAGAAAAAGAGAAAATAAAAATTTACTTCAACAAGAATTTAGGTTATTACGGTGGTATGGCAGCAACTTTACCGATTGATGATTCAGAAGATAATCTCAAAAAATTTGCAAGAATGATTTTGGCTGGACCAATTGTTTCTCTACTCTTTGCAATAGTATGCTTTTTTATAGCCAATTATTTGACTTCACCATTAAGAATTATTTTCTACACGGGAGCCATTGCCTCTATCGGAATTTTTCTGGCAACAACAATTCCTTCTAGAACTGGAATGTTTTTTACGGATAGGAAAAGATACCAAAGATTGGTCACACCAGGAGAAGACCAGAAAGTAGAATTAGCTTTGCTAAAAATAATGGGCAATTATTCAAAAGATGAATCTTATAAAAATGTAGATAAGAAGGACATTGAAATATTGATTGGGGATAAAATTCCTTTTATGAAATATTTTGGTTTATTTAATTTGATTTGTTGGCAAATAGAACACCAAGGTGAAGTTGAAGAGCAAACAAAAGCGGATTATGAAATGATATCAAAAAAAGTGAACAACAACATGGTCAATGCTTTTAACAAAGAAATTCAAAAATATTCAGAAAGGTAACTAATATTAGATTGTCATTATAAGAATCCCGCCAAAATATGTCGGGATTGATTGGACACTTATATCGTAAATTTCACGTTTAAAGAGCTAATCAAAATTCATTATTCAATATTTCTGAAAATTTTAAACTGACAAAGTAGTACTTAAGTACCTTGGCCAAATTTTAAATATACTTTTCATACGATCATAGTTCATTTCTTTTCAATAATTTAAACCCTATACCTCTTCCCATTTTTTGAAAAATAGAAAGATTAATCCAACACAAAGCAAATTTTTCCAATAACTGTACCTTGTCATTTCCTCCAAAATCATAACAGTTTTCAAAGCCGATTTCTAAGGCTAAGGTTTTAGCGATTGTTTTTGCCTTTGAGCTATCTCCAGCCATAAACATATCCAAAAAGGTGTCTCCAATTTTAGGGTTATCCATATTCTCAAAACCTGTTGTATTAAAACATTTAACTATTGCTGCTTTGGTCAAATCTGCAAGAGCATGAAAAGCAGTTGGATAAGTTTGATCTGGATCTGTTTTAATAGTATTAGTCGCATCAATGATTACTTTACCATCCAAATCTCCCATTTGATTGATTAAATCAACTGCAAATTGAGGAGGAGTCGCGACCAAAATAACTTCTGAGAAATCAACTGCCTGAAAAATGGTATGAACAGTTACATTTGAATTTTGTACTAATTCTTTACCTTTAAAATTGTCTACATTTCTTACTCCCAAGTGAATTTGATGGCCTGCTTTTGACCAATGAGACGCTAAAGTACCACCAATATTTCCGGTTCCAATTGTTGCTATTTTCATTGTTATAACATTTTAAATTTAATAGATTTAATGATCAAAATTCTTTCCGGAGGAAAACACCATAGTTATCATTTACTTTTTTCCATTTTTCTCCAAATTTAGTCACATTCATCGCAAGGCCAAATTGAAAGGTCTTGAAATCTAAGCCAATTCTAATTCGCTGAGTACTTGCTACGTGTGTCGATTTGTCGAAAGCGGAAAACAACTCTAATGAAGTATACCATTTCCAGTATTCATTTAACTGAGGTCGAAATCGAAAAATTGAAAACCAACTATACACGCCACGACTAGTCAGACTCACTGAAGGTAAAACAAAGATGCTAAAATTTTTCTTTTGTTTGTAAAAATGAATTCCTACATCTAGATCAAATCCTATATTATTGATCCGACCAATCACACTTCCTCCTATTCCTGATTTTGTGGTATAATTCAGATAAGCTCCAGAAAAAAAATCAACTCCTTTTTCGTCATCATAGGTAATCCTTGCCCTAGTGCGACTAAATAAAGTAGTCTGATATTTTTTATCAAAACTTTTAAAGAACTGAACATCTGTAAACACAAAATTATTTCCTGGCATCACTTCAAAATTTTGAGCATTTATTTGTAGCGATAAAAACAATGTAAAAACAAAAGCAAACGGGTGTTTCATGTTACAATAATTGTATTTTTTAGATTTAATGATTACCTATCAAATCTAATTGCTTTCACTTTCTTTGGCTGTTGGATAATTGACTTTAATAGTTGAATCTTGACATTAAATTAATGTCAATTATTGAACATCGTAGCAATATTGAAACAACTCCATCCTGCTTTCATACTTACCTTTGATGTTATAAGTAGTGTTCAAAATTAAGTTTGCTATTATTTCCTCTACACTACTTAAAGAAAAAATTATTCACCTTTTCAAGAACAAATATTATGAAAAAGATTTTGTTTATTTCCTTGGCTTTATTGATAAGCTTTCCTCTTTTTGGTCAACATAATGCAGGACATAATGGTAAAGTATTACTCATTGTATCTAACCCTACAATTAGTAAACAAACTGGTTGGCCAATTGGTGTTTGGGCTTCTGAGTTGACTCATCCTTATTGGGAATTTATGGAAGCTGGGTATACCGTTGACTTGGCCAGTCCTGAAGGCGGTGAAGTCAAAATAGATGGTTACAGTGATCCTGAAGATCCAAGTGCCTATTCCGCATTCGACTATATTTCTCTCGGATTTTTAAAAGATCCCAAGAAGCAGGAACTCTTAAAAAACACCAAAAAATTATCCACCATTAATCCGGATGATTATAAAGCCATTTTTGTTTGTGGAGGACAAGGTCCAATGTATACCTTTTATGAAAATGAGGAATTACATAAATTTTTCTCTCAATTTTATGAAACAGGAAAACCCACTGCAGCTATTTGCCATGGAACAAGTATACTGTTAAAGACAAAACTTTCTAATGGCAATTATTTGGTGGAAGGTAAAAAGTGGACCGGCTTTGCGAATAGTGAAGAGCAATACGCAGATAATTATGTTGGCCAAAGAATTCAACCTTTTTGGATAGAAGATGAAGCAAAAAAAATAAAAGGAACAACATTTTTAACAGCTGAAGTTCCCTTCTCTTCTTTTGCCATCAAAGATGGAAACTTGGTTACAGGCCAACAACAAAACAGTGGCGCTGCAGCTGCTGAATTAACGCTTGAAGCACTCGAGGAAGATCGAGATCGCTACCCTACTTATGTTTTGGTACACGGAGCCTGGGCAGATGAAAGTGCTTGGGGCTTTGTTAGAAATCAATTGGCAATACATGGAAATGTAGAAGTGGTCAACTTACCTGCTCACGGAGTAAATCTTAGTCCTGCAAAATCCGTTACCATGAACGATTATGTCAATACGGTAATTCACGCTATCGATAAAGCTCCTGGAAAAGTGGTCTTAGTGGGTCATAGTATGGCAGGAATGGTCATTTCACAGGTAGCTGAAAAAGTCCCCAATAAAATTGACAAATTAGTTTACGTATCAGCTTATCTTCCAAGGAATGGAGAGGATTTAGTTTCTTTAGCCAATACAGATACAGAAAGCAAAGGAGGTCCAAATATGAAATTTAGTGCAGATTATTCATCTGCTACGATTAAGAAAGAAATGATTGTGCCAGCAGTATGTGCAGATTGTCCTGACTTCATGAAAGAGATTATTGTAAAATATCACAAAGCGGAGCCTGTTGGTCCATTAAATGAAAAGGCAATCTTGACTTCCCAAAATTATGGCTCAGTAGATAAATATTATATCCATACTTCAAAAGATGCGTCTGTAGGTTATGAATTACAAAAACAAATGGTCAAAAACAATGGGACTATTAAAAAAGTCTTCATCATGGAAACTTCGCATTTACCCTTTGTCGTACAACCAGAAAAATTTGTAGAAATATTAATTGAGACGAGTAAATAAAATCTAGTTGAACGAAAGAATCAAGGCTTTTTGCATTTTTATTTCTAAGGGGGAAACCACTCATCTTGAAGATAGTGTTTTCCCCTTTCTTGATAGAAAAAAATTATTTATTAACTTTAATACATCCTTAATTTCTTTTACATGATTTTTTAGGGATATAAATAATCAAACATGCTCATAATGAAAACATTCTCTGCCATCCATCAAAGGATAAATTTCTATTCTTGTTTCTTAGCTTTTCTAATTTCACTTTCTTTTTATAAATCCTTATTCAGGCTAAGCAATACTTTTATCAAACTACTTTTTAGATTGCTTACGATAACCTTGATTCTATTGATCGCCCTCCATTCCAAAGGGCAAAATTGCAATATTGATAGCTTAAAATCAGAACTAGTTAAATACGAAGGAGAGGAGGCTAAAATGGCTTTACTATACAAAATTACGATTTGTTACGATTATGGAAGCGTAGACTCGAGCCTATACTATTGCCAAATGGCAGTTTCTCTTAGTGATAAAGAAAAAAATGACAAATGGATTTGCCGTTCCAATTCAAAGTTGGGCTTATTGCTTGCTCGGAAAGGGAGATTTGAAGAGGCCAATGTAGCCTTTCAAAAATGCGAATCCGCATGCAAAACTGATAAGGAATTTAGTATCGTTTATAATAATCAATCTATTTTTTATGGCATGTCAAATCAGTCACGAAAAGCAATTAAAGTCCTAGAAAAATCACTAGATCTCAATGTTAAACTAAAAAACCCTGATGGTCAAGCTAAAGCTATGATGAATCTAGCCATCAATCATGAAGTCCTATCTGAGCATGAAAAAGCTTTAGACTATTTGACGCAAGCATTACATATTAATGATTCATTAGGAACTGAATCCAACTTAGCGATCAATCATTCGATGTTGGCAGGAATTTATGAGAGTATTAATGAAGATGAAAAGGCATTGGTTCATCTGGATAAAGCTATTCCACTTACTCAAAAACTCAATATGGGAACCAGTCTTGCCTATGCCTACTTTAATAAAGGTAAGTCGTTAAAAAAGCTAAACAAAAAAGAAGAAGCAATAAGCAACTTTAAAAAAGCTATTGACATTCTTGAACCGATTAATGATCAAAGAGCATTAGGTGCGATTTATGGTTCTTTGGCAAAAAGTCTTTTTGATAAAGAAGAATACGAAGAAGCTCTTAGCATCACTGAAAAAAATATTCTCCGAACAAAAGACATGGGGGATTTTCCAAATTTAGTACTAGAAATGGTTACTCGAGGTCGCATTTTTGTTGAACAAAAAAAGTATACAAAAGCTTATGAAGATGCTTACGGCTCTTTGAAAATAGCAGAGGACCAGAAAATAATGGATGAACGATTAGATATTTACCAATTGTTAATCCGCTTAGATTCAATAACGAAAAATTACACTAAAGGGTTTAGTAATTTAAAAGATTTATTGGTCTTTAAGGATAGTATCATAAATGTCGAAGAGTCAAAAAAAATTGCGGAACTTATGACACGCTTGGAAACTAATGAAAAAGAAAAAGAAATCGATTTATTAGAAAAGGATAATCGATTAAAAGCGATAACCTTGTCTCAACAAAATAGAAATTTTAAAATTGGTAGCATTGCTACTTTTCTTTCCTTTTGCCTAGCTGGCATATTCTTTTTTCAAAGAAGAAAAATACAAAAGACCAAACAAAAACTAGAAGAGTTTCTAGAGGAAAAAGATGCCCTCCTAAAAGAAAAAGAAACACTTCTAAAAGAAATACACCATCGAGTCAAAAATAATCTTCAATTGATTATGAGTTTACTTAATATTCAAGCCGATAGTGACACGCCACAAACGATAGAAGATTTTTTATACAAAGGGCAAAACAGAGTCAAATCCATGTCTTTAATTCATGAACAATTATATCAATCGGATGATTTCTCTGCTATAAACATGAAGGATTATTTAGAAAAATTAGTGCCAAGCATTTTTCAAACCTTTGGTTCCAATGCTGTTGATTATGAAATTCAAGCAGAAGAATATCAATTGGATATTGACAAAGCTATTCCTCTTGGTCTCATCATAAATGAGTTAGTAAACAATAGCTTAAAGCATGCTTTTAAAAACAATAAATCTGGAAAAATAGGTGTTTCACTAAGTCAACAAAATGAAAATATGTTAATTGAAATAACTGATAATGGCCAAGGTTACGAAGAAAAAAACAATCAAGATTCTATCGGACTCCAACTAGTTAAAATTTTAGTGCAACAGTTAAAAGGTAATTTTAATTTACAACAAAATTCGGGAACGACTGCTAAGATTCTTTTTCCTAAAACTTAGCTTATGAAAATACTCGAGATCTATTTAGATTCTCCTTCATTTATTAAGATCAATTCTCAAATGATTGTTTTAGTAAATTGAGATAACCAAATAAACCTTCAACAATAAGCGGGAACAACTGTTGTCTTTTTTTAAAACTATAGCTTATGAAAAACATCCGAGTCCTCTTAGTGGAAGATGAATTAGTCATTGCCTTTGACTTACGTAGTCAATTAAAAAAGTTAGGCTATCAGGTTTGTGAAGTGGCCACCTCTGTCAAAGAAGCACGTTTATTGATAAAAAAGCATCAGC
The DNA here is from genome assembly GCA_964441245.1 of uncultured Saprospiraceae bacterium. Lineage (GTDB taxonomy): Bacteria > Bacteroidota > Bacteroidia > Chitinophagales > Saprospiraceae > JALZUU01. The sequence continues at coordinate 12,866 of CAYTVR010000047.1, forward strand.
CGGATATCATCTTACTCGATATTCGTTTGAGTGATAAGGTACCCGGCACAGTGTTAGGTAAAGAGTTGCGAAATCAAGGAAAGATTCCTTTTATTTATATTACTTCTCATTTCGACACCGCGACAGTAGAAGAAGCAAAAGTGACTCGACCGAATGGATATTTAATCAAACCATTTTCTAAGCAAGATATTTATGTGGCTTTAGAAATGGCACTCATGAATTTTGCTCATCAAAAAATAGATAATATTGAGCCTACAAAAGAAATTTCCACTGTTCCTACTGCTCCTTCAAAAATTAAAAAGGTGGTGCAGTACATCCATGAAAATATGGATAAAAAATTAACCCTACCAGAATTAGCAGCTTTGACCGAATGGAATATGTATTACTTTGCTCGAATGTTTAAAAAATATTTGAATGATTCACCTTACCAATATATTTTAAAAGTAAGAGTTGAAAAAGCTAAAACATTAGTGCGTACAACGAATATCAACTTATCTCAAGTTGCCACAGAATTAGGATTTGAAAACCATAGTCATTTCTCTCAGTCGTTTAGAAAAATGGTTGGTATTAGTCCTAGCTCCTATCGAAAAAAACATATCAATTAGTTTTTTTTATAAAATTGAATAAAGATTAGCCATACATTTCACCCAGTAAAAACGACACTTCACCTACTCTTTCTTCTCTTCCGTTATTTTCCATCCATTCTCAAACAATTATTTTCAGATATTGAGGTTGTTTTGAAATAGATCATTATGTTTACGGGCAAAGGTTCAAACATTATTTTTAAATAACCTTCATTGAAAAAAACAAATAGTACATCAAGTGAAAATTCAAGATCAAAAAATTTCAAATCTGCTTACTCTATCCTTTTCACAAATAAATGAACGTTTTCCTTTTTTACATTATATCGTTTTAATACATTTTGCCTTCTTAGCGCTTACTCTTGCTTGTATGTTGATTGATGATCGGACATTAATGGGCATCAATGTTTGGATTAAACCTACAAAATTTATTATTTCTACGATTATCGTTTTGTGGACCATGGCTTGGTATTTTATGGCTTATCCATTTAAACACAGAACAGCGACCGGATTGTCCATTGCTGCTGCCCTTTTGCTGTTGATTGAAAATGTTTTTATCTCTATACAAGCTTGGAGAGGTGTACTATCTCATTACAATTTAAACACTGCGTTTGATTCTTCTATATTTGCTATAATGGGGATTGCTATTGGTCTATTTACACTGATCGCTTTTTGGCTTTTTATAAAATCTTTTTCTGCAAAACTAGAATTTTCAACTGCTATGAAATGGAGTTTTCGAATAGGCTGGTTTACATTTTTGTACGCGAGTACAGTTGGTGGAAGTATGATTGGACAAAGTGCGCATAATGTCGGAGTAGCTGATGGAGGAAATGGTATCCCATTTTTAAATTGGAGTACCGAAGGTGGTGATTTAAGGGTTGCACATTTTTTTGGATTACATGCAATTCAAGTCATTCCTTTAGCAACTTATTTTATTTCTAGACGAATACAAGAAAAGGGCTTAATGACTATTTTGAGTCTTACATTTGCAGTTTTATATTTAGCTTGGATCATATTTACTTTTCATCAAGCAAAAGCAGGGCAAGCATTTTTTTAATATGTACAAAAACAATATAAAATACTTAGGTTTCAATGACTTTTGGTTTACCATCCTAGGCATTCTAGTGTTAGGGTTTTTAATTCCGCAGATTTTTTTTGGCATACAAATAAATTCACCTATCCATAGTTTTCCATTAGAATGGATAAAAGGAAGTATGTATACGAGTTGCTATTGGCTGACCAATAGATTTATTATGATTTATTATAGAAAAAAATTTCCTTCCTTTAATGAAACGAAAAAAAGAATTCTCCTAGCTATTTTTACTGCAATTATTTGCTTGCCTCTTACAAGTATATTAGCAACGCCAATTATTGATTACTTTTTAGGATTTTGCCCATTACCAAACAATAATAAACCAACAGCTTTACAAGGTACTGGATCTGCAGCCACAGCGACATTTTTAGTCCTAGCTATTTATGAATCCGTTTGGTATTATAGTCAATTAAAAAAATCAATCCAGGAACAAGAGCGTGTAAAAGTAGCTCATATTCACAGTCAATTAGAAGGACTCAGAAATCAAGTCAACCCACATTTTTTATTCAATAGTTTGAATACCCTGAATCACATCGTAGAGTATGAAGACAAAGCGGTTGCTAAAAATTTCATTGGCCAATTGTCAAAAGTTTATCGGTACATTTTAGACAGTCGGGAAGAGTCAACCATTATTTTAGAAGAAGAACTAGAATTTGTAAAAGCCTATGTCGCCATTCAGAAAGAGCGATTCCTCGACAATTTAAAAGTTAACATTGATATCCCTCAAAAATATTTTCATAAAAAAATAATCCCGCTTAGTTTACAATTATTAATTGAAAATGCGATCAAACACAATATCATTTCCACAAAAAAACCTTTGACCATTTCGATTACCATTAACGAAGAAAAAAATCTCATTAAGGTGACCAATACTTTACAGAAAAAATCAAAAGTCATCTCCTCTACCAAAGTAGGCCTAGAAAATATCACAAAAAGATATAAGCTTTTAACAGAAAAAGAAATAGTAAATATTGAAGAGCTTGAAGATACTTTTCAAGTCAGTCTTCCTCTGTTGTAAAACACCTTCTGTGACAAAACCTAAAAATATCCACCACATGAAAGTCCTCATTATCGAAGATGAAATTAGAGCTTCACAACAACTTCAAGCAATGCTACAAAAACACTTCCCAGAAGTAAAAGTATTAGAGGTTTTAGAAAGTGTTGAAGACAGTGTTGAATGGTTTCAACTCCATACTTCTCCAGATTTAATTTTAATGGATATTCAGTTGGCCGATGGGTTGAGTTTTGAGATTTTTCAAAAAACGAATGTTGAAGCCCCCGTGATATTTACCACTGCTTACGATCAATATTCTATCAAAGCATTTAAAGTCAACAGCATAGATTATCTATTAAAACCAATCCAAGAAAATGATCTGACCAAGGCGCTAAATAAATATAAAAAACTCTACACAAATAATTCTAGTACAAATATAAATCCAGCAACCATTGAGCAACTTTTACAAAATTTATCGCCTGATAAATCACGAAAACGATTTATGGTCAAAGAAGGCAATTCAATGACTTTTGTCCAAATAGCCAGCACCTTATTTTTTTATTCAGAAGATGGAATCTCATTCTTGATGAATCATGAAGGGAAACGATATATCGTGGATCAAACACTTGATGCTATCGAAAAAGACATTGACTCAAATGATTTTTTTCGAATCAACCGAGGACAAATTGTCCACATTAATGCAATAGAAAAAATCCATCCTTATTTTAATCATCGCCTAAAATTAGATATAAAAGAAAACTCAAAATTAGATTTTATAGTCAGTCGAAATCGAGCAAGTGATTTTAAAGCATGGGTCAATCAGTAAGACATTAAAAAATAAATATCCAGAGCTTCGACCTCTCCTCAATTGAATATTGATTTAATGGATATTGAGTATTCATTATTCTTTTCCCTAAAAAACAGTTCACCCTCTAAAAACGATACTTCATCAAAATCCACTTTCGTTCACTCCTTTTTATTCTCATCTTGCAGACATAAGCAACGACTTAGTTCACCTCTAAAAATATTAAAAATGAGAATTTTACTCTTATCATTAGCTGTACTATTTTTCACCACAACTACTTACGCACAAAGCGTTACTCAAACGGTCAAAGGTCAAATCATCGACCAACAATCGGAGACCCCAATCATTGGAGCAACTATTCAATGGCTCAACGAAGCTAAGCAAGTTGGAGCGGTCACCGACATAGAAGGATACTTTAAATTAGAAAATATCCCAGTTGGTCGTCAGGCATTCCAAATCAGTTATTTAGGTTATGAAACCATTACCCTACCAAATATTGATATTACCGCAGGAAAAGAAACGGTACTCAATCTAAAAATGGTAGAGTCTCTTGAAGAACTCAACGAAGTTGTTGTTACCGCTAAGGTAGCCAAAGACAAAGCCATCAATGAAATGGCGACAATCTCTGCACGTACGTTCAGCCTGGAAGAGGTGAACCGCTACGCCGGTGGTCGAAGTGACGTTGCTCGATTGGCCGGGAATTTTGCCGGCGTAGCAACCGCAGATGATTCACGCAATGACATTGTTATTAGAGGTAACTCCCCCACTGGTGTTTTATGGAGATTAGAAGGTATTCCAATTCCTAATCCAAATCACTTTTCTACTTTCGGAAGTACTGGAGGTCCTGTAAGTGCCATCAATCCTAATGTTTTAAAAAATTCAGACTTCCTAACCAGTGCATTTCCTTCTGAGTATGGAAATGCTACCTCAGGCGTTTTCGATTTGGGAATGAGAAGTGGAAATCGAGATAAGCACGAATTTACTTTTCAAATGGCTGCTTTTAGTGGATTGGAAGGAATGGCTGAAGGCCCTTTAGGAAAAAAAGGAGGCTCTTACTTGGTCTCTGTTCGAAATAGTTTTATCGCATTGATTGCTCCACCGCAAACCTCTGCGACTCCTGATTATTCTGATGTTTCATTTAAGATAGATTCGCCTACAGGAAAATTTGGAAAATTTAGTTTATTTGGAATTGGAGGAAGAAGTAGCATAGATTTTATCGGTACAGATATTGACTCTACTGATTTATTTTCAGAGCAAGATCAAGACCTTTTGCCAAGGTCTAAATTTGGTGTATTGGGATTGCGGCATAATAAAATCATAGGTACAGACAGTTATATCCGAACCGTTTTAGCGGGTAGTCTAGTTGCAACTGATGTAACGATTGATCGCTACTATAATTTAGGAACTACGGAGGAAACTAAGGTTCGATATGGAGAAGTAAATGATAGCGAAAACAGGCTTTCCTTATCTTCTTTCTACAATAAAAAAATTAGTTCTAAAACGACTTTAAGAACTGGATTCCTTTTAGAAAATCAAAGTTTCAATTTATTATTTAAAGATTCTGAAGGAAATCCGGATAAAGATGAAGATGGATTTTCAGACTTATTAATTGAGTATGAATTTGATGACAATGTGGTCATTCTTCAACCCTATGCACAAGTCCAACATAGATTCAACTCCAAGTGGTCAGCCAATGCAGGAATTCATGGATTCTATCATGGACTAAGCGAACAGTTTGTAGTAGAGCCACGAGCTTCATTGACTTGGAATTTTGCGAAAGCACAAAAACTAACCTTTGGCTATGGTTTACATAGTCAAGCTCAACCGTTGGCCATTTTGTTAACGGAAAGTGCGGATGCAAACGGCAATCGAGTACAAAGCAATAAAAATTTAAAATTTACTCGGAGTCAGCATTTTGTGTTAGGCTACGATTATGCCTTTGCTAAAAACTGGCGAGCTAAAGTTGAATTGTACCATCAAGCGATAGATAATATTCCTGTGGATCCAACAGCGTCTTCATTTTCGCTATTGAACCTTGGTGCTGATTTTGGATTTGAATCGGGAAAGGTCAATTTACAAAATGAAGGGACTGGATTTAATCAAGGAGTAGAACTAACTCTTGAAAAATTCTTCAGCGATGGATTTCATGGCTTACTTACCGCTTCTGTTTTTGATTCTAAATATAAAGGTAGCGACAATATCGAGCGAAACACCGCTTTTAATAATCAATATGTAATCAACCTGTTGGCAGGTAAAGAATGGAAAGTAGGTAAGCAAAAACAAAATGCTGTTTTGATCGACACTAAAGTAACTGCCGCAGGAGGTCGATACTATACTCCTGTAGATTTGATCGCTTCGAATGCAGTAGGTTTTGAAGTACGACAAGATGACATTGCTTTTTCTGAACGCTACGATAATTATTTGCGATGGGATGTAAAAATTGGCTTTAAGCTAAACAGTAAAAAGCGAAAAATCTCTCAACAACTTTTTATGGATTTCCAAAATATCACCAATAGAGAAAATATTTTTTCACGAGATTACAACCGAGTGACTAATCAAGTGAATGAAAGATATCAATCCGGATTTTTCCCTGACTTTTTATATCGTATTCAATTTTAAACCTAAAAAGGTCATTTAGTGATTCTTGGAGAAAACAAAAACTTCAAGTATATCCACGATTAAAACAACAATATATGCGTATTTCTTCCTAATGGATCGAAATACGCATATTTTACGTTAGCACAATCCGTATTAATTGAAAAAATATTTTAGTCCAACATTCAACTATATCAGATTTTTTGTCACACGATCTCCTTAATTAACTTAATTTATTTTATACGCTGACTTCTACTTTGCTAACACACATATAATTTCGTTCAATTATATGTGATGAATTGGCATAATTTTTCGAGTATCCATGTCATAAACCATGTAAAAAACCATATTTAGAAAATACATACGCCATGATAAAAAAAATAAATTTTATCGTAATGGTATTATTCTTTTCCAGTTTGGTCCTGTCCAAAGTTCATGCACAGGTAGGAATTGGAACTGAAAACCCTTCTAATACTTTACATATTAAACCTGTGGATCCGAATGAAGATCCACTTCGAATTGAAAACTTAAATCAAGTCATGCAAGGAGATTCAGCCTTATTGGTTGTTGATCCAGCTACTGGGATTGTTCGTTATTTGCACATTGATAGTTTATTCAATTATATGACAAATAGTGAAGACTTAGATTTTGATGCAACCAATGAATTGCAGGATGCAGCAGGAGTTCCACTAAGTCCCGCAATAGATATTGATAATGATGGCAATGAAGAATCTAATGTACAGGAAGCCATCAATTTATTAAGTAAAAAATTACCGAAAGGTACTTTTAAATCTATTGGAGAAGCTCGATTGGCCGGATTAATAGACGGAGATTCCTTTTGGGCAGATCCGCAAAGTGTTTTTGGATGTAGTGGTTGTGTGATTACCCTACATCCTGGTATGAACTAAGATTATAAACATTCCACTTTCTCAACGTAATTAGACGTAACCTGAAAATGAAAATACATAAACCCTCCATAGATCACGAAACTGGTCGGAGGTATAACCAAAATACTTTTGAAAACCTTATGTATAACTCATTTATAAATTTTTATTAAAACTCTAATACTATGAGAAAGAAGCTAATTACGAAGCTTTTAAAAAAGACATTACTTTTAAGTCTTTCCTTCTTTTGCTTCTCGGGGGGCTCTTTATTTGCACAGATTCAAGGTGGTGGTGGTATCATCCACGTTACTGGTGATCCTGATGCTATTGTGGCCACCCAAGATGTAGACATCAATGAAGGTAACATTTGTTTTGATCGAGCAGCTCAAATCGTTTATTTCTTTGACCCTTCAGGAGCTACTGGGGATCAATGGACTCCAGTTTCAGTGGGTAGTTTTACAGATACTGATACTCGATTAACCAATCCTACCGTTTCTGGTGGAAATTTAACTTTCGATATTCTAGATGTAATTGCTGGTACTACTTCTGGTAGTGTATCGGTAGCTATTTTGGATATTGCTCCAGTTCAAGATATTGTAGGTACAAATGATATCGATGTTACTGATAATGGGTCAGGTACTTATACTATTGACTTCACAGAAACAACGACTAGTTTGACGATTACTGCTGATACTTTATTCTTTGAAGATGAAGATGGAACAGTGAATAAGATTACGCTTCCTACTTCCGATGGATCTGATACTGAGATTGTAGATGGAAATAGTGTAACCGTTTCTGGTACTGGTACTGCTGCAGATCCCTATATACTTGAAGTAGACGGTGCAAATACTGCTGGGAACGCAGGAATGGTACCTGTCACTGATGGTTCTGGTACACTTACTTGGACAGATGCTGTTACTGGAGCTGAAATAACAGCAGAAGGAGCATTACAATTAAATATGACAGATGGTAATTCAGTAATTGTTGATTTAGATGATGCTCCTAAAGTTGGAACCGTCGCTGAATTAAATGCTGCTGTTGCTGCCTTAACTACCGCAGGTCATCCATCAGGTATCGTCATTTCGAAAGCTGGAAATACTTTCGGTTTGCCATCGACTAGCCAAGTTGGTGTTATCTTCTTTATCAAACAATAGAAAAGATTTTCCCCGCTTAAAGCAAAAAAAACTAATAAAATCGAGTGCTTCAATTGATCTTCCTGTTTTAGGAATTTTAGTTGAAGCACTCCTTCGTTTTATCGAAATTGTTTGAAAATTCTAAAAATGTTTGCGAAATAAAATTTTAGTTCAACGCTTCTTCTTTTATTCCTTTCTTCCAAAACTAATCTTTCTATACAAAAGAAAGTCAATCCAATCTTTTATCACTGATTCTAGCCTTTTTATAAAAAAAAATCCACTGATTCCCTTATTTCAGCGTAAAATAAGTTCAACCTAAGAAAATAGGCATAATTTTTTCATATATAATATTTAATAAATATAAATTGTTTTAAATGTCACTTTACAAGACAAATCAATTTATTGACAATGAAGTTGTTTAAGAATTCGAAATGAAGCTGAGAAACTGATTTTTTTGATCAAATCGACGCTCTTTTAGGAGTTCGTAGCAGCGCTACGGGCAAGTAAAAAGCGGAAGAGTTGGACAAAAAGGTCAGTTCGTAAGCATTTTTGGAGTTTTTAAACAACTTCAATAACAAAAGAACAGATACGAAATAGATTTCTGCAAAAGGTTTTAGATAAAAACGAATGAGAAAAATTATTCCCCTAATTTTTTCTGTTTTCTCATCTATTGCTCTGTTAGGTCAGGCAAATGGAGGCTGGGGTAATTGCGAATTTGCCACAGTAGCAGCCATGAACGCTTTTGACCCTTCCACTAGTAACTTAACCTGTAAAAAAGCATTTGTTCAAGCCACAGATGAACATTATCGCTGGGATGGCACTGCCTGGGTGCTTGAAAGCAGAGATGTAGAGAATATCTACAATACCAGTGATACCCTTACCGCTGATAGAAAAGTAACTTTAGATGGAAATGATTTAACTTTTGAAGGAGACAATGATGTCTTTATTCAAAGTGATGGAAAAGTTGGGATTAACACTACTGCCCCTTCTCAAGATTTAGACGTCAATGGTATTGCCAATATTGAAAATCGACTTTATGTTGGTCCAAATGCAAATACTTCGCTTAAACATACTTTGAGTTTAGGGACTAACTTTGATACCGTCGGTACGACCTATCAACTTTATTCAAGAGCCACTTTAACCTCCCCTTCGCCTTTAAGCATAGACCGAACTTCTTATGGCACTTATTCTAGATTAACGGACAATAGAACTGAAAATATTGCTGGTGGGTTTGATGTAGATGGCATTTCAGGGTTTTTCCAAGCAGATAATTCAGGGACTAAAACCTTTCGAAACCTAACTGGAGTCCGGGGAAATGCACAAACTACTAGCACTGCAGGTGCTGATTTAGGAAACTTATATGGAGGTTATTTTCAAGGTTATAATGCATCTGCATCTGGTACAGTCACCAATACTTATGGTTCATATAGTATTGCCAGAGGTAAAACCGGTGTAGCCGGAAATTTAGCGACATCTTTTGGAGCAAGAGGAGATATTAGACCATATAATTCAAATATGACAACAGCCTACGGACTTTATGGATATGCCGCAACCAACGACGGATATACAGGAGATATCACAACAGCCTACGGAGTTCGTGGAAGAGTTCGGGTGGACTCTGATGATGGTGGAAACATCACAACAGGTCGAGCTGGATACTTTTCAACAGATCTTAGAGACGGTGCGAATTTAATGACAACTGCTGATGGTCTATATGTTGATGCAAATGCTGCTGCTACAGTATATGGGGTTCGGGTTTTTACTGATGATCCTCTAGCTACTAATAATTATGGTCTATACCTTAACACGCATAGTGCAACAACGAATAATTATGGAATTTTTGGTGTACAAGGCGATTGGATTCTTGATGAAGATGGAGATGGTGGATCTGGAGGTACTGGAAAAGGAGGAGATTTGATCTTAGGAGAGGGACAAGATCTAAAACTTTATCATGATGGTACTAATTCTAACATCAGCAATAATACTGGTGACCTATATATTACTGACGTAGGAACAGATGATGTCATTCTATCTTCTAATGGCGGAAATGTGGGTATTGGGAACACTAATCCTGCAGCAAAGCTAGATGTAGATAATGGATCTGTTCGATTTTCGGATTATGGAACACCTGCTACTTATGATGATGCTTCCCCTCTTAAAATATTAGGGGTCCAAGCTGACGGTGATGTTGTCCAAACTACCATAGCTAGTCTTGCGGGTACAGATGATCAGACAGCATCAGAAGTACCTTTTACTCCAACTGGTACCATTGCGGCAACCAATGTGCAAACAGCAATCGAAGAAGTGGCTTCCGAATCCTTAGAAAACATTTATAACACTAGTGATGCCTTAACAGCTGATCGAGTAATTGAACTCGATAACAATAATTTGACTTTTGATGGAACAGGAACGGGAGATGTGATTATTGAAGCAGATGGTGATGTTGGAATTGGAACTTTGACTCCCACACAAAAGCTAGATATTGCAGGAGCTCACAAAGTACAAGTTGGAACTTTAGCCGGAAGTGGTGGTGGAAAATTAAGAGTAGATGTTGCTGCCAGTGAATCAGAAAACCAGGCACTCAAAACAATGATGTTACGTACTAGTGGTGTAAATTATGGTGTCAACGGTACAGCAGCAGGTAATGGCGCAGATACTAATACTGGTTTGTATGGATGGGCTTCTGGCGCTACTAACAACTATGGTCTACGAGTCGATAGTGGATATGGTATTTTTGACGATAAAGTCGGAATCGGAACTACTGCACCTGGAGCACAATTGGAGGTGACTTTTGATCGAGGTCCTGCATTTACGGTAGGCGAACCAGATAATGGAGTCAATACTTTTTTATCGTCTATTGCTGCTATCAATGAAAATACAACCAACTGGTCAAGAGCACTTACCGCTTTAACACCGAATGTTGCCGATGGAGGTATTTCAGGTTTATTAACCTTTGGTCAAGGAGATGCAGCGGGTCAAGCAGGGCATATATATTTTGTTGATACAGGAGCTTCTGGAGAGGAGTATATTGGCTTTGGAGTGAGAAGTGTAGTAAGCAATATTTTAAGTTTAACTGGTGCAGGAAATACCGGAGTTGGTACGACAACACCCGATGCAAAATTAGACGTTGAGGGAGGTAATGTTCGTTTCTCAGATTATGGAGAGGCTACTTATATAGATACTGCTTCATTAGTTACTCCAGCAGAGGCAACCTATTCTTTGGCTGTAAATACAAATGGTGATATTGTAGAAACCAATACTGCAAAATCTTCTAAAATATTTTATCCACCAGCACTAGTAATTGATGTGAGTTCGGCTGGGCCTGGAAGTATAGATTTACATGATAGATATGAAGCACTTTATGGAGCACCCGCAATCGTCAGTTCAGGCGCTCCTCTAAGCATTCCGACTTATGGAGAAACAGAACTTTTCTATTACGTTACTGATTATGATACCAACGTATTTAGCAATTTACAGATTACTGCTGCTGGTCTTTTGACCTATAACGTAGATGCAGTTCCAACAAATAATTGCGCCGTTTTTAATGTTGTTTTTGTTGTCAAATAAGGATTTAAATTTAGTCAAAATGACAATCAAACATAAATCAATTAAAACTTTGATATACATCATCTGTATATCTTGTTTTTATTGGACCAACACAATGGCTCAAATTACTATCCTATCAGAAGATTTTTCTGGGGGTGCCTTACCAACTGGTTGGACCAACAATATAATTTCTGGAGCGGGTGTTGATACCTGGCGCTACAATAATCCTGGAGGACAAACTACTTTTATTCCCATTGCAGGAAACTTTGCCATTTTTGACAGTGATAATTATAGCAATAATAGTCTTTTTGAAAATGTCGCTTTAGAAACTTCTTCTTTTGATGCCAGTAGTTATTCCGCACTTGTCTTAAATTTTGATCACATGTATCGCTATTGTTGTAGTGGCGATGCGGTAGTGGAAGTTTATAATGGTAGTGCTTGGGTTCAAGTATATTCTGCTGGGTCTAGTAATGTAGGATATCCTACATCTACAAATATTCAATCTATTGACATATTTGCTGCAGTTGCTGGAGCTGCTAATGCTCAAGTCAGATTTCGATGGACTGGTAACTGGTCATGGTGGTGGGCAGTAGATAATGTTAGAGTTGTCGGGACATTACCCTTAATCGATACAGATGGAGATGGCGTATTTGATGTGAATGATCTAGATGATGATAATGATGGTATCACCGACATTGACGAAGGAACAGCTTGTGATCTTGACTATAGTATTACAGGAGATATCGATGGAGATAGAGACAGAGGAGCTGCCAATAATGACCTAAATCGTGATTTTATATTTGGAGATGATTACTACTTTAATTTAAGTTTTCCTTCTGCAACTCCTGTAATCATTGAGACAACCATTGGAGATGGAAATTTTGCTCGATCAGGTACAGTAACGGTTGATGGTGTCAGCGAGGCGATTAGTACCGCAGTCAACGTTTTCCAGACCGTTTCACATAACCCAACTTCTTCTGCCAACTACAGTGTAAACATTGTAGGATTCGATATGACGGTGACAACAATTGTAGTCTATGATCTAGCTGCCAATGTTTTAGCCGCTTTCGATTTTGGGCGGAACGGTAGCCCTTTACAACCTGGATATACGGCGATCCATTCTGGAACTACACCCTCTACCATTCCTTATAATTGTGGAATAGTAGATTCAGACGGAGACGGCGATCCAGATAGCAAAGAAATAGATGCAGATAATGATGGTTGTTTTGATACCATGGAAGAAATGGTTAGCGATTCGGATCAAGATGGAATAGCGGGAACTGGTACTCCAACGGTAGATGCTAGTGGATTAGTCACTTCTATTACCTATACCTCTCCTTCAAACGCCTATTGGCAAGATTATACGCTTGTTTCAAACGACTGTGATACGGATGGAGACAACCTTAATCCATTGGTAGATTTAGATGACGATAATGATGGTATACTCGATGAAGACGAAAACAGAATTTGCGATAGCGGTGCTAGAGGTTGGATTGCGAATTGGACGATGAACAGTGGAACTGGCGCTAGCGCATCTTATGTGGATACAGACGCCACAGCTCGTGATCAAACACCTGGTTCTGGGTGGGACAGTTGGTCAATACCCGGTTCTGCTTTAGTGCTAAATTCAACAACTCTGCCTCAATCATTAGCGGAGGCACGAAGCGGTGGTTTCTATGTAGAATATACCATACTCCCAGGTGCTGGAAAGGCATTTGAAGTTGATGAATTTGTCTGGGGTTTTAACGATTTTACTAATACACCAAAACATGATTTCAAGGTAGCAGTTTACATCAATAAAAATAATTTTACAACTCCACTCTTGGTAGATATTTCGAGATCGAATGATGTAGATAGCTACATTTGGCAAAGTAATGCTATGGATAATCCTTTATTGAAAGATATCACGGATTCTTTAGTTTTTAGAATATATCTATATGAGCCTACGGTTGGAATTGGCGGTCCTGCGATCACCAGTGGCAGCATTGTTTTTGATGATGTATTTATAGGAGGTTACCACATGGTATTGGATGACTGTGACAATGATGGAATTGCTAACATATACGATTTAGATTCAGATGGAGATGGATGTTTCGATGCAATAGAAGCTGCTATGAATTTTGATCCAAATAACTTAAACGGTATAGGAGATTTATCAGGCGGGGTAGATTTGAATGGAGTTCCTTTACTCGCATCAGGTGGCCAGGGGAATACTAGTGATGTAGTTGATAGTAATGACAATAGTCAATGCCCTTGTACCAGTGTATTTATTAATCAGTATAGAGGATTCAGCATAAAGAGAGAATAAGTAATACTACTTTATCACTATAAGAATGTTGAATATCGATTAGAGTCCAGACATATTTTGACGAGATTGACTGGGCACTATATCGTAAATTTTACGTTTAAAGAGCCAATCAAAATTCATGGTTCAAGATTCCTATAAAATCTTAAACTGACAAAGTAGTATTAAGGGCGAAAGAATAATTAAGCCTATTTGTTTTAAACTAGTAACAAAGATGAGACAAAGCGTTCAAATATTAATAAGTCTGTTCTTTAGTTTTTTGGTATCTAGCATAAATGCACAGATAACCGTTGTTAATAATGGAATCTTGACGATCAAGAAAGATCAGCTTTTACATATCAATGGTCACCTTTCTAACTACTCTTCTCAATTTTTAAATCGTGGCGATATTGGCCTTACGGGAAATTTCCTTAACGAAGTAAGTGTTCCAAATCCAGGTGATGGACTTTTTCGATTCATCGGTTTTCAACAACAAACTGTTTCTTTGTTCGACACCATGTCTATGTTTAATGTGAACATTAACAATATGGATGGTATAATGATGGATGGAGTTAGTCACCTCCGAGTTTATGGGAATATGAGATTTCAAGATGGCATTGCCTATACCAATCAAAACTCCATGATTGCCTTTCAATCAGAGGCCTCTACCAATAATGGCAATTCATTTTCATATATCAATGGTCCAGCTTTAAAATTTGGGCAAAACGACTTTGTTTTTCCTGTTGGAAAAGATGGCCATTTTCGACCAGCAGTTGTTTCCGAAATCGCAGATTCAGCTAATTACTTAATGGAATATTTCCATGAACCCTATTTTACTAATCTTAAAGATTTTGACGTTCTAAAAGTGAATGACCATTACTGGAACCTAGAACGGATCAGTGGTTTAGTTGATCCTAAGCTATCCATTGTATATGACGCCAGTTCTAATGTTTTTTCAAATCCAGATAATATTAGCATTGTTCATTTTGCAAATTACTGGAAGAACGTTCCATCTTTTTCTGATGGAGCCGCACCGACTTATCGTTTGATTACTCAAAATCCTGTAAACAGTTATGGAAAATTTACTACTGCACAAAAACAAGGTGAAATTGCGATCACGCTCAATCAAAATGAAGCATGCGAAATTGAAGTAACTTGGGTCATGCCTCCAGGCACCTTGATCAAAAACTATGAAGTAGAATTTAGCTATGATAGTTTGTATTTTACTACCATAGGTGAGGTACCAGGGAATGAAGAAAGATTAAACATTCCTACTGCATATCAATTGATCGATCCAACGCTACATGAAGTTCCGAAAATATTTTATCGAGTAAAAATGTTTACACCCGATTCTATTCCTGTGATTGCTTATACGCCAACTGTTTCTATTGAAAACAACTGTCAATTTACAGATTGTATTTTGTTTCCAAACCCAGTAAGTGCTGATGCCGATTTAAAATTCCAAGTAACAAGTGAGGAAGACATGGACATGCCCATATACGTTTATGATGTATTAGGCCGAATCCTTTTCAGACAAACTTTAGAACTAGAAGAAGGATCACATATTTATGACATTTACACCAAAAAATATAATCTCCCCTCTAGTACTTATTTTCTACATATCAATCCTGAGAAAAGTTTAAAATTTATTGTGATTACTAAATAATTACCTTCTTAGACCAATAATTATAAAAAAAATACCGCCAGATCTTTTGATCCAGCGATAAACATTCAATTCTTAGTAATTAATAACAATAACGAGGAGATTTAATATTTTAATTCCATCTAAACCTTCTTGTAGGATCCGCAGGATCAATCGTTTCTGGAGCATTATCAATGTGATCCACTTTGATATCTTTTTGATCAAATCGAAGCACTCTAACTTCTGTTCGTCGGTTATTCTGATGTTCTTCTTCTGTACATTCTACAAAGTCCGCACATCTATTTCGAAGTTGTCGTTCACCATATCCCATGGGTACCAAACGCTTCCGTTCGATCCCTCTTGACACGATATAATCAACTGCTGCATTCGCTCTATTTTGTGATAACTTATTGTTGTATTTTTCTGTTGCCCGAGCATCGGTATGAGAAGATAATTCTACCACCATACTTGGGTATTGATGCATCAAACGAACAATATTTTCTAGATCATCTTTGGCATCATGTCGAATATAATATTGATCAAAATCGTAGTAAATATTTTTCAATTCAATCTTCGCTCCCACTTCTAATTTGGTTCCTTCAAACATTGCCTCCAGTTTTTCATCATCCGGTGCTAAGAATAATTCGGTATACAAATCCTTATCTACAATACAATTTCCATCCTTGGTATTTTCCTTAGAAAAACCTGGTCGTAAATTGCTCTTCTCCCCTTTCAACACAAAATCACAATCACATGGAATACAAGGAAAAGAAAAAGCTGCATCAGCATCAGCGGTTACGACCACCTCATCACCTGTACACAAATTCATCATGGTTACCGTTGCTCCAGGGATGAGATTACCATATTTTTCATTTTTGACAATACCGTTCATCGCCATACAATCTTTAGGTTTCAAAGGCATACAAAATTGATAATCATCGATGCCTACAAATTTTTGTCCATCCAACATTTCTTCTGCAATTGCATAACCATTTTTGGTAGCTACCAAAGCATACATTTTATCTTTTTTTAAGGTCGTTTCAAATTCTCCTTTAGCATTGGTATTGTGTAAAGTAGCAATTTCTTCTTCCTCGTTTTCATCTTTTCTAAACTTCAATAAGTATTCATTTTTCTTTTCTGTTTGCTCCAATAGCATTGCCAAATCAGCGTTCATACTAGCGGTAGACAAGTCTCTTTTCTTTTCAATAATTTTAAATTGTACATCGCTCAATCGATCTTCTGTTCCATCTTCATAAGCACAGATGCTTACTTTAGTTGTAGTAGGGGCTTTCTTTTTCGCAGTCGCATTTAAAGGCATCCGGAAACTATAAATATCATCTTGTCCACTTCCATTTGCTCTAGCAGAAGTTAAATATCCTTCGGTTCCCAACATGTTTAAAACAAAACCAAAATCATCTTTTTTAGAATTAAAAGGCGTTCCTATATTAAAAGCCTGATCCCAATTTCCATCTTTGTCAGCCGTGGTAGAAAAAATATCTAGACCTCCTAAACCTCCCCATCCATTGGAAGCAAAATACATCGTTCCATCATCATGAACGAAAGGAAAAACTTCATTTCCAGGAGTATTGATTTTATCTCCTAGGTTTTTTGGATTGCCCCATCTTCCATCTTTAAACTCAGAAACATATAAATCCATTCCGCCCATTCCGCCTTGACGATCGGAAGAAAAATAAAGGAATTTACCATCAGGAGAAATCGCAGGATGTGCTTCTTCATACTCTTCGGTATTGAATGGCAATTCATAAGGTTCGCCCCAATCATCACCTTCTTTTGATGCCGTATAAATCTGCAAACGCATGATTCCATCCTTATTGTCTACTCGCTTATTATTATTAAAATGATTTCTAGTAAAATAAATTCGCTCTCCATTTTTAGAAAAAGAAACGGGCCCTTCGTGAAACTTTGTGTTTAAGTCTAAAGAAAACTCTTCTGCATTTTCTAAATAATCTGAATCATTTTGCGTCGCATAAAAAAGTCCCATAAAATTATCGTCGATCCAAATGTCTTTGAATGCTGGATCTTGTGCTTTAGATTCACGGGTAGATACAAAAATAATTCCCTCTTTAAAATAAGCAGGGCTAAAATCCAACTTATCCGTATTGATTAATTTTTCATTTTTAATTTCTACTTCCGTATGTTGAAAATCATTCATTCTGTCTATAGCTTCCGCTAAAAATTTTCCTCGCTTGTCTGCTCCTTCGCTACCTCCAACAAGGCTATCATATTTTAAATAATAGTTTTTTGCTTCAGCATAATGGCCATTACTTTGTAAAGCTTGGGCATAATATAGAACATCTTGTGGTTCTTTTGTTTTGCCGGCAATCTGGGCATACCAAAATTCAGCATTTTCTGTATCGTGATTTAATCGATAGGAATTGGCGATTTTAGACATTTCATCTACCTCTACCACTTCTTTATTTTCATATAAAGGGATAGAAGATTTATATCCAAAATCATTATAGGTCTTATCTGCTTTCTTTGACTTTTTTTGTGCTTCTATAGGAATACTAAAAAGTAAACAACAACAAAAAATAGTTGCAAGAGTTGTATTGAAAACTTTCATTGATCAAAAATTAAAAGGTTTTAACGAATTACTAAAAAACAACTTATCGATTTCAAATTTGAATCCCGCTAACAATTGGGAAAGCATTAGTCCAATTTCGAAATGGTCATCAGTAAATTTTTTGAGCGTTACTAAATGAGTTTAAAAGAATCTTGGATTGGTTAAACGTCTATCTTTAGGATTTATACAATATTCCATTTGAATTTCAAATGTTCCAGAATTATGATCCTTTAACTTTGACAAGGTAAAATCATAAGCAACACCAATTCTTAAATTTTTTGAAACTTGATATTGTGCTAGCAAATCTATCGATTCACCAATGCCTCTATTGGAATCACCTCCTAATCGATAACTCAAACCAAACCATAGTTTCTCTATAAAAATAAAAGTGGCATTTAGATCTAAATCTAAAGGTGAGTTAGCCGCATATTTAACTAAAGCTGCCGGCTTAAACTTAACGTTGGAATTCACATCAAATACGAAACCTGTCATTAAATAGAGGTGCATTTTTTCGGTACCAAAAGCAGACCCATTATTTAAATAAGTATAAGAAAGGTCTCCCTTGAGTAAGGAAGGGCTCGAGATACCTACGTAAAATTTTTCTGTATCGTAATAAACGCCAAATCCAAAATTTGGCAATATTCGACTTGTATTTCCTGTAGGAATTTGTTCATCCTCACTATGAGTCGACTGCGTTTCTGACCAATTGATTCGATAATTTCTTAGAGTACCTCGTAATCCAACTGCCAGATTACCTCTGTCAATTTTCATTCGATAAGCGTACATCAAGCTCGCTGTAAAACTATTGACAGGGCCAATTTTATCATGAGCAATAGAAGCTCCTAATCCTACTCTATTCCGAAAGGCTGGCATATGAAAATTAATTACCTGACTGGAAGGGGCACCTTCAAACCCTACCCATTGACTTCGATGAATGCAACTAAAACAAGGAACTCCAGAAGAGCCTGCATAAGCTGGATTTAAAGATAATTTGTTGTACATAAACTGTGTGTACTGGGCTTCTTGTTGTGCATACCCTCCAACAAATACAAACAGTAGTGTGATTAATATGATTAGTTTTCTCATAAAAAAATGCTTTAAAAAATGATTTTAACTGGTTTATTATCCGGTGATAGAATTACTTCAATTCATTCTATCACCGGTTTTAAAATGCTGAATAAAATTATTCAGTTGATATTGGCTAAATAAAGATCATGATTGGAGGGGACCATCATTTATCTTTGAACAAAAACATAGCCTTTCAATATGTTATCTGGATCATTGCCAACAGATAATACATAGAAGTACACCCCTACTGGTAAGTCTCCTTCTTTGTATGTTCCATCCCAATCATTCTGATAGTCATCACTATGGAATACTTCATCGCCCCAACGGTTATAAACACATAGGACACTTCCTTCGTAATTTGATAAACATGGTACAATGAAGGTGTCATTCTTGCCATCGTTGTTCGGTGTAATAATACTTGGTGCTACGCAAGCTGCATCTGCACCAATCGTGATCGTCACGGTCGCTTCTGCACACTTATCAGGACATGCAGTATTACAAACGATGTAGTCGAAAACATCTTCTCCAACAAATCCTTCATCCGGAACATAATTAAAGGTTCCATCTTGATTGATTGCTAGTTCACCATGTGCTGTTTGGCTCGTCACTCTGATTTCAAAATTCTGTGCATTCGGTATATCGTTTAGCAAGAAGTTTTCATCAAATGCGGTATTCAATTCAGTAGCATAGGTATCATCGTATGCCTCCGGATCAATTTCGTAATGAACGATCATGGTATCTTGAGAAGTAATACCACAAGCTCCACTGTGTATAGACCAAAGGAATACGTTTTCACCTTCTTCTAAGTAATTGACTAAAGTCTCTTGCTCATTAGGATTCAAGATCTCAGGTGTCGTGTCCTCGTCTAGTTTTGTCCAAGCACCATTCCAGACTGTTACTGGATAAGCGTTCAACACCACATCGTTTTCACAAACCACTTGATCATCTCCTGCAAAGGATGCATCTGGTGATGGTACATCAATCACTACTTCTGAGTAAGCATCCTCACCGGAAGCCAATACTTGTGAAGGATCGCTTTCACATCCATTCATCGTTGACAATACATAGTAAGTACCTTCATCGCTTTCATCTACATCCTCAAGAGTTACTACTGGTCCTGTACCAATTAATACATTTGTCAATGAGTCATACCAAGCATAAGTTGCATTTACATCAACATTATTTACACTTAATACTACTTCACTTCCTATACAAGCTGCTCCGCTATTAGAAGCAATTGGTACACCGATTTCATCTTGAACAAAAACTTCCGTTAGTCCAGCCTCCGAGGTACATCCATCGATTGTTACGAATACTTGGTATTCACCTGCACCTAGAGAATCAATACCGATCAACAATGGATTGAATGTATCAGATACAAATCCACTTGGTCCGTACCATTCATAAGTAGCACCAACAATCAATTCTGTTGTTAATTCCACATCTGAACCGTAACAAGCTGGAGCCGTAGCAGTAGTGATATTATCTGCAAATGGCATCAAAGGAACTTCATTGATCGTAACCGATGTCGCTGGACTTGGCAATGAAGGACAACCATTCACTGTTACCGTAAGGATATAGTTTCCAATGTCAGCTAAATCCACATTCTCGATAATCGGATTTTGTTCGTTAGAAGTATAACCATTAGGTCCAGTCCATTCAAAGACAACTTCGTTTCCATTGGCTACAGTGCTTCCGAATAACTGAATCGACTCGTTCACACATTTCGGTCCATCATTCGATACTGTTGGCGTCAATGGTTGCGGTGTTACAAATACATTCGTCGTCACTGGTATCGAAGGACAATCCACATCACTAGTACTTACTACTAAGGTATACACCCCTTCATCCATTACATCAGCGTCGTTAATGATAGGGTCTTCCAAGAAGGATACAAATCCATTTGGCCCTAGCCATTGATAAGTCGCTCCAGCAATAGTTGGTGCTTCTAGTTGAATCACATCTCCAACACAGTATGGTCCAGTATTCGAAATCACTGGTGCATTAGGATTAGCGTTGATCGTCACTTGCGTATGAGCTGCTACAGTTGGTTCACAACCAAAGACATCTATCGTCAAGAAGTAATCATGCGTTCCTGGTGTTAATCCAGCAACTACTGGATTTTGTTCAACTGAAAAGAGTGTACCTGCTGGTGCCGCATATGGATCACCATCATACCATTGGTAAGTTGCATTTGGTACAAAGTCAGCTTTCAATTGAATAATTTCACCATGACAAGCAGGACTAGTATTCGTCGCAATCGGCGTATCTGGTACATCATTGATCGCTAATGCTTGCGTAACTGCTAGTTCTGAAATACATCCAGCTTCACTAATAACTCGTACGGTCCATTCTCCACTTTCGTAAAATTCAGGATGCGTAGATTTACTAATTGTCGTTGTATTAGACTCCGTCCAGATGACATTATTAGGATCACCTAAGTTACCGAAGTAACCATCTACTGAGTTCGATGGTGAAATCCATTGGTAAGAATAAGATGGATCGCCAAAGGCAGTCAATACGATATCCTCACCATCGCAAATATTAGATTCCATAATTAATACTGGAATATCAGCTAAAGTTTCTACGTCAACATCAATCGTCGATGCTGAAGAGAAGCAACCATCGTTTTCAACAATCAGCGTATAGATACCAGCAGTAATTGCTGAAGCTGAAATCGCTGTTGGAGACTGCTCATTGGATGTAAATCCGTTTGGTCCAGTCCAATGGTAAGTAGCTGCATTTGTCGTTGTTGTCAATTGTATAAAGTCATCTTCACAAATACTCATTGTAGATACTACTTCTGGTGTTGCAGGTTGATCATTCACTGTAATGATTTGTTCAGCCGATGGATCGGAATCACAACCATCTACAGTTACATAAACCATATATTGACCTGCATCATTCAAGCTAGCAGCTGGAAGTACCAGCGATGGAATACTTGTTTGATAAGTCGGTGTTGTACTGTTGTTGAATACCCAGTTATAGATCACTTCAGCACCCAAGTAAGGAGTTGTTTCAAAACGTAATAGATCACCAGAACATATCACATTGTTATTCACTGCCAAGGCAGGAACTTCAGGTAATATGGTCACATCAATGACTGTTGATGCCGTTGCGGTACAACCATTCAAGTCAGTGACTACAATCGTATAGGTTCCTGAACTTTGGTTGGTCGCATTTGGAATCACAGGATTCTGAGCAACTGAACTAAAGCCTAATGGACCAGTCCAAGCGATGCTATAATCTCCACTTCCATTACTAATCACTGCGTTCAAATTAATATCCGCTTGAGGTTCAATACACTCTGTACCATCATTACTGACTAATACAACTGGTGCTTCATGAACAACCACTGGATAAGGATTTGAGGTCAGTGTACAAATATCATCAACTACAACAGTAACCGTGTAATCACCCTCATCCGCATCTAATACTGGATTGATTGTAATCTCATTGGTACCTAGTCCTGAGATGTTACTACCATCACCAGGATAAGTCCAAGTATAGGTCACTGTAGAGCCACTGTATTGTGGAACAGTCAATGTGATACGCTCACCAAAACAAACAGAACCGAATCCTGTAATCTGTGGTACGTTCACTTGATCTGTAATATTAGTGATCGCTACGAAGTCACTTGTCGTACAACCATATTCATCTTCAATGACTACGTTGTAGGTACCATTGTAACTAGCGTCTACATTTTCGATCACAGGATCTGCAATATCAGAAGACCAGTTATTAGGTCCCGTCCAAGTGATCGATGCAACGTTTCCGCTACCCGCTGTAATATTTGCCGTAAGGACTAAATCATTTGGCGAACAATCAGGGTTCAAAGTATACATGATACTTGGATCCACTTCAGGATTCGTATAAATAACAGCCATGAAAGTAGCTACATTATCAGAGATGCATTCTCCTGCAACTACCGTCACTTCGTATATCGTCGTATCAAGAACTCCTGTAAATATTGGATTCTGAGCAGTCGAAACAATATCACTTGTTCCTGCAACTCTCCATTCATAGCTTGCATTGATCACATGATGATCTACAAACAATTGAACATCACCTCCGCTACATACTGGTCCTGTAGAGGTCAAGATAATCTCTGCTGATTTACAATCTAAATGATCCGGGTTACCGTCATTATCTGCATCGCAAATCGAAACATTGGTTCCATCATAATCAGGACATTCATCAGCATCTAGTAATCCATCACCATCACTATCTAAGTCTAAGTGATTTGGAATGCCATCACCATCGAAGTCAGCAGGTTCACAAGTATTAGG
>CAYTVR010000048.1:0-36275 GCA_964441245.1 uncultured Saprospiraceae bacterium
TTGCAATGGGAGCAGAAGTTGCTTGGTCTTCTTGTAATATCTTCTCTACTCAGGATCATGCTGCTGCTGCTATCGCTGCTGCTGGTATTCCAGTTTTTGCTTGGAAAGGTATGAATGAGGAAGAATTCAACTGGTGTATCGAGCAAACCTTACATGCTTTTGAAGATGGAAAACCTCTAAACATGATTTTGGATGATGGAGGTGACCTGACCAACATGGTGTTAGATGAGTATCCTGCTCTAGTTGAAGGGATCAAAGGATTAAGCGAGGAAACGACTACAGGTGTCCACCGTTTATACGAAAGAATGAAAAACGGAACATTGACGCTTCCTGCCATCAATATCAATGACTCTGTTACCAAATCTAAATTTGATAACAAATATGGTTGTAAAGAATCTTGCGTAGATGCTATCAGACGGGCGACTGATGTTATGTTGGCTGGAAAAGTAGCTGTTGTTGCTGGTTATGGTGATGTTGGAAAAGGTTCTGCTGCCTCTTTGAAAGGTGCTGGATGTCGAGTTATCGTTACTGAAATCGATCCTATCTGTGCTTTACAAGCTGCCATGGACGGATTCGCTGTAAAGAAAATGGAAAATGCATTAGCTGATGCAAACATCGTAGTTACTGCTACCGGAAATAAAGATATCATTACTGAAAAATATTTCAGATTGATGAAAGATAAAACCATCGTTTGTAACATCGGTCACTTCGATAATGAAATCGACATGGCTTGGTTAAACGAAAAGTCTGGTGCAGTTAAATTAGAAATCA
The DNA here is from genome assembly GCA_964441245.1 of uncultured Saprospiraceae bacterium. GTDB lineage: Bacteria > Bacteroidota > Bacteroidia > Chitinophagales > Saprospiraceae > JALZUU01. The sequence continues at coordinate 772 of CAYTVR010000048.1, forward strand.
AACCACAAGTTGATAAGTATACACTTGACGGAAAAGATATTTTAATTTTGGCTGAAGGCCGATTGGTCAACTTAGGTTGTGCGACTGGTCACCCATCTTTTGTGATGTCTAACTCTTTCACTAACCAATGCTTAGCTCAATTGGAACTTTGGGAAAATACGGACAAGTACGAAAACAAAGTATATATGCTTCCTAAGCATTTGGATGAGCAAGTTGCTCGATTGCACTTAGCAAAAATTGGTGTAGAATTAGAAGAATTGAATGAAGACCAAGCATCTTATATCGGTGTATCTAAAAATGGTCCTTTCAAACCAGAATACTACAGATATTAATCTTCGGATATAAAATATTAAAAGCCTTTGTGAGTGATCACAAAGGCTTTTTTTTATACACTATTTTATCTTTCATCAATCTTAAATATGACGCACTAATTTTACATTTTTCAGGATAAAAATGTATAGGCCCAATAGATCAGCAATCCCTGAACTGGAAGGCGAATAATCGTCGCCATCACCTGCTTCCCTTTCGCTTTAGCTTTTTGAAAATGATAAATATTTGCTGGAAAAACAGCAATCAGCAAAGCGATAATTCCCCAAGCAGCGAAATAACGAGTAGCCGAAAAACATAAACCAAATCCTAATACAACTTCAATGACACCAACTAATATATTGACTTTCTCGGGTTCTGGAACCCATGGTGGAGTGATACTTAAAAAGAACTCCGGTTTTCGAAAATGACTAAAGCCCGCAAAAATATAAAGAGAAGCCATCAATACTAGAGAGATTAATTTTAAAGTTGACATATCGTATGGACTTAGATTCTATTTAAAAAATATACCGTGCTCTTTTCATCTTTATGCAAAATCATTTTGTGACTACTCTCTTCGTTGATAAACCCATAGAATTTTTTCATTGCCTGGTTTAAAATTCAGGACTTCATCTCCCAATCGATAAACAGGCTCTGGTTCTGAACTATCGGCCAAAGCAACAGGCGTCGGTAAATAATTGGTTCGTAACTCGGTCATCATCTTCTCATGAAACTGCGAATTTTTCGCCAACCAAGAAGGGCCATAAGATGCAAAAACGGCATACTTTGGTTTTTCTTTTTGAATGCGGGCCATCATTTCATCTTGTAATTTTTCACTGTAGTATCTTCCATCTGTCAATGGATAAATAAACAAATGCCCGCCTACTGCTTCACGATTTGCGTACATTAAAAATTCGGGCTCCGACCCAAATACCACAATTTTATCTTCGGGCTGACTAATAGATTGAATATACTCTCCAATGACCTTGGCTTCTAAAAAAGGATTTCCAGAATACGATCTTTTTATGATTTGTTCGTTATCAGGATTGAAAAAATAATTAGGTCGGTTTTGGATAATCTCTGTCCAAGAAAAGAAAAACAATAAGACCGGAACAACCGCCAAAATAGATAAATTCTTTTTCGCTAATAATTGATTTACATTACGAATCAAAAGCCCCGTCAACAAAGCAACTGCAGGTAACATCATCACAAAATAATGTGGATAAAAATGAAAGCCTGTGGCGACACCTCCAAACATAAAGAAAGGCAAAGAAATGGCTAAGAATTTTTGGGTCCGATTGAGGTCAGAAAAGAAAGTCGTGATCATTCCTAATCCTGCTAAAATCCAAAGCCATGTTTGCCCTTTCAAAACAATACCTGACATGAATTTTAGAAAAAACAAACTTTGGTCCATTGTCTTTCCTGCACCCTCCGCTTTTGGATATTCAAAAGTCCAAAACCATAAATCACTAAATCGTCCTTGAATCGCCATATAAATCACCACCAAAAGATAGGGTAAAACAGATCCTGCAATCAACAAACTCATTTCTGGAATAACTTTTTTCCAATTCATTGGTTTTTCGCCATAGCGATCAAATAGCAAATAAATCCCACCTAACAACATAAAATATAAAGATTGTTGCTTGATCGTAAATGCATAACCAAATAACAAACCAGCCAAAAACAACCACATTTTTTTCTCCTGTTTCAGTCCTTTAATCAACAGCCACATTCCCGCAAAACCTGGTAACAATAACAACTGAGTTGCATGTCCTGCAAATCCTAAAACATTTGGACTTAAAGACAGGATCGCAAACGTAGCCGCTGTAATCGCCGCGGTTAAATGATCAAATATTTCTCGGATAAAAAAGAAAAGTAAAAGAATGGTAGCAACATTAAATAACAATAATCCTAAGTGTACTCCAGTGGGTGTAAAACCAAATAATTTAACGATCAATCCATACGTAATATATAATCCAGGCAATTTAATATCATGTAAATCGGTATACAATAATTTTCCTTCAAACATCATTTTACCGATATACGCAAAGCCACCTTCATCTCGTTCAATAGGAATATCTAGCAAATTGATTCGAACAAACAGGACAAAAAGCAAAGTTAAGCCCAATACGATGTAAGCAGCCGTTTGACTAAATACAGGCCATTTAAATCCACTTTTCTTCTTTTTTTTCTTGCTGACTGATTTTGTAGTCGTTGTTGTCTTTTTCTTCTTTTGCTTTGACATGGTTGAGGGTATAATGATTTTTAAACAAATCAAAGTATAAATTTAGAAATTATATACTATGATTAAAATTTATTTCTTACTTCATTCAAAGCATGCATAAATTTTGTTTTAGCTCCTCCGCTTTAGAGACTAAATCATATTTTATCATTAACTTTGTCGTCGCAAATTTTTAGATATGAATAAAATAATTATTAGCATTCTCGTTTACTTTTTTATAGGGCATTTACATGCAAATGTATTGCCTCTACACGAATTCCATTTAAGCAAATGTAACATCGAATATAAACAATCTGAACAAGTCATACAGATTACGCTACATGTGTTTATTGATGATTTGGAGAGCGCTTTACGCGAAAAAGGAATCGATCAATTGTTTATAGGAACGGAGAAAGAAAAAGAAAACGCCGATCAACACATCCAAAAATATTTACAAGAAAAATTTCAAATAAAATCAGACGCCCAAATATTGGACTTGGTCTTCCTTGGAAAAGAGCAATCTGAGGATTTAGCAGCCATTTGGTGCTATTTAGAAGTCACTAAGGTGAACACGATCAAACATTTAACTGTTACTAATAATGTACTCATGGATATCTTTGATGATCAAAAAAATATCGTCAGTATCAAGGGCCCTCAAAAACAATCTGCCTATTTTCTATTTGAAAAAGGAAAAAGTACAGAGAGTGTAGCGTTTTAAAATTATTGGAGATAAATGATTTCGTTTGATATTTTGGTCGATCAAATTTATTTGATTGTCAAAGTAAAGCTTTGAAAGCGCAAATGCATCAACTCCTTATATTTCTATGCCAAATAAAATCATAAAAAACCAAATTATTATTTTTAGAGAAAAAAATCTATCTCATTTTTGGAGGTAATTCGACCAAATAAATTTAGTCGACCATTATGCTAAAACAAATCGTTATTCTTCCTATCCGTTTTTATCAAAAAGCGATTTCTCCTTTGATCGGCCCCAAGTGTCGTTTTCAACCAACTTGTTCTCATTACATGGTTGACGCCATCATGGAATGGGGAATCATTAAAGGTATTTGGCTGGGATTAAAACGAATTTTCAAATGTCATCCTTGGGGACCGCATGGACATGATCCTGTTCCCAAAAATCCAAAAATTAAAACCCGATCTTAGAGAATTTTTAAACTTATCATATGCTTAGAAGACCTAGAAGAAACAGAAGTTCTGCTGCCATTCGCGGTATGAATAGAGAAACCCGATTGACCACCGACAACCTGATTTATCCTCTTTTCCTTGTTGATGGAAAAAAGATCAAAAAAGAGATCAAATCACTTCCCGGCAACTATCGTCTCTCCATCGATTTTTTATTACAAGAAATGGAGGAATGCATGAAATTGGGTTTGCGAAGTTTTGTTTTATTCCCTGCCGTAGAAGAAAAATGGAAAGACAAAAAAGCAACGTATAGTTATAACAAAAATAATTTTTATTTAAAAGCCGCTCGAAGTATCAAAAAACGATTCCCAGAATGTTGTTTGATCAGTGATGTGGCAATGGATCCATACAGCTCAGATGGGCACGATGGTTTGGTTAAAAATGGGCAAATTCTCAATGATCCTAGTTTACCCATTTTAGGAAAAATGGCCGTTGCTCAAGCTCAAGCAGGATTCGATATGATTGGTCCATCGGACATGATGGATGGTCGAGTACAATACATCCGAGAAGCACTCGATAAGAAAAAATTCTACAACACCAGTATCATGTCTTATACCGCAAAATATGCTAGTGCTTTTTATGGTCCCTTTAGAGATGCTTTAGACTCGGCTCCAAAGGCTGGCGATAAAAAAACTTACCAAATGGATCCCGCCAATAAGCGAGAAGCGTTGATCGAAGCAGAATTAGATACCTTGGAAGGAGCCGATTTTTTAATGGTCAAACCTGCATTAAATTATCTGGATGTGATCCATTTACTTCGCGAAAATGTTGATCTTCCTATTGCAGCTTATCATGTGAGTGGTGAATGTGCCATGCTCATTGCTGCTTGTCAAAATGGTTGGTTGGAATATGAAAAAGCAATGCCCGAAACCTTGCTGAGTATTCACCGCGCGGGGGCCGATGTGATCTTAACTTATTTTGCAAAAGACTTTGCTAAATTGATTCGATAACAATAACTCCTACAATCATTCTAATACTATGTCTAACGAATTTAATTCAATTCCCGTCACCGTCATTACCGGTTTTCTTGGAGCCGGAAAAACAAGTTTGCTCAATCAAATTATCAGCCAACATCCTGATACTAGATTTGCCATTATTGAAAATGAATTTGGAGAAATCGGAATTGACAATGAGTTAGTCATTGGCGCAGAAGATGGCATTTTCGAAATGTCCAATGGATGCATTTGTTGTTCCTTGAGTAGTGAGTTGACGAGTCTATTGTTGAAATTATATGCCCGGCGAGAAGAGTTCAGTCATTTAATAATTGAGACTACGGGGATTGCAGATCCATCTTCGGTTGCTGCTGCTTTTATCACGGAACCTCAAGTTCAAGATTATTTTCGCTTAGATGCCATTCTTTGTATGGTGGATAGTAAATATATTGAAACCAATCTTCTAGCAGAAAAAGAAACGGCTCGACAGATTGGTTTTGCAGATGTTTTAATTTTCAATAAAAAAGATTTGGTATCTACTGAAGATTTAGAGCGGGTACAGACTTTCGTCAAAAACATCAACCCAACTGCAAAAATATTAAGTGCAACAGAAGCCCAAGTAAACACCACTCCCCTATTGCAATTAGATGCCTTCGATCCAACTATTGTTGAAAAAAACTTTGCACATATCCATCATGATCATGATCACCAACATGGTCACATCACTTCTCAAAGCTACACTTTCAATGAGGATTTCGATTTACTAAAATTCAGACATTTCGTTCAAGTCCTCTTGATGTTTCAAAATATGCGCATCTATCGAATGAAAGGTATTTTACGCTTTGCAGATCAGGAACACCGCATTATTTTCCAATCGGTACAACAACAAACCGTTTTCCGCAAAGGAAGTAAATGGGAAGATGAAGAAAAAAAGGAAAGTAGATTGGTCGTTATTGGGAATGGTCTAAATCGTAAAATGTTTGACAAAAAACTTAGAGAATGCCTCGTTCCTTCCGCTTAATTCAAGAAATAGATTCATTTCTTAACCGATAACTTTAGCTCTCTCTCCACATTCTTTATTTAGAAACTAAACGACAAAATTAGTTTTAACATTTCAATAAAAAAATTCCTTCCCCTTTTCACTTGCGAAAGGCACGAGTTTTGTTTATATTTAAAAATATAATCAGGTATGTAAATACCAAAACTTCAACTCATACAGTTTTAAAAGCAACTGTAGCATTGCCTTTTTAGAATCGTCTCAGTATGTAGCACGAAATTTCTTTGAAGATTGGATCAACCTTTTCTCAATATAATTTCTAAGCTGATATATAAATATCAACTCCAGATATTCATTTTATAGACGATTACAATTAATTGTTATTTTTTCATCACAAGTCCTGTCAACTAATTTAAGTTGCAGAGCGCTGACAAAAAACTTTTATGAAAAGACGTGATTTTCTATCCCTAAAAGGAAGTCGTCGACTCGCTGTACAATCAGCAGAATCCATGACTGTCAATGCTGGCTTAGACCCTTATTCTGGCCCTTGGGAAGTTTCGCAAGTCACCCATCTATTGCGCCGAACCATGTTTGGTGCAAAACGTACAGATTGTGATTACTTTCTAAGCTTAACTCCAGCACAAGCCATCCAAGAGTTGATCAATGCAAGTCCAGCTACGCTTGATCCTCTAATCAACGATTATAATAATGATGACTTCACCGATCCAGATGTTCCCTTCGGAGAAAGCTGGTTAGGTGCTGAATACAATGACGATGCCGAAGGGTTTCGAATTGGTTCTTTAAAAGGATGGTGGATTAGAAACATCATGAATCAAGCACCATCGATTGAAGAGAAAATGTTGTTATTCTGGCACAACCATATTCCAATTCAATTTTACGGCGTCTTTTCCGCAAACTGGAATTATCAATATCTTCAAACCTTACGGCAACACCAACTTGGTAATTTTAGAGATCTCATAAAGGCCTTGACCTTAGATCCTGCCATGCTCCATTACTTGAATGGTCAATACAATTCCAAATGGCAACCAGACGAAAATTACGCAAGAGAATTGCAAGAATTATTTTGTATCGGAAAAGGGCCAGAGGCTCAATTCACAGAAACTGACGTACAAGCCGCTGCTAGAATCTTAACCGGTTGGAGAGTCAATTATGCTACAAATGAAATCTATTTCGATGAAATACATCATGATACGGAAGACAAACAATTTTCTTCTTTTTACAATAACATTGTAATTACAGGTCAAACAGGCCAAGATGGACAACAAGAATTAGATGATTTAATCGATATGCTTTTAGACAATGAGGAAGCTGCAAAATTCCTTTGCCGAAAGATGTATCGCTTTTTTGTTTCTGATCAGATTGATGTAACGGTCGAGGAAAATATTATTCTACCACTAGCCGAATTATTTCGAAATAACAATTATGAAATTCGTCCTGTTGTTGAAACATTAATTGGTAGTCAACATTTTTTTGATGTATTGACGAGAGGTGGTATGATCAAAAGTCCGGTAGATATAATCTTAGGCATGTTTCGTGAGTTTGAAGCAAAATTACCTCCTGCTGATTTTTTAACAGAAAGGTTAACAATCACTGGTTATATCAATTATCTAGGCGCTGTTATGCAACAAGACCTCGGTGATCCCCCCAATGTAGCGGGATGGCAAGCTTATTATCAATTCCCTGTTTTTGATAAAACTTGGGTCAATACTGATACCCTGCCTAAACGTGCTGAATTTACAGATTGGGTTTTATTTTCAGGTATGCAAACCGAAAACCACACCACTATTTTAGATCTTTTAAAAGTCATTTCAGGCTTACCAAGTCCTGCCGATCCGAATCTACTCATTGATGATATCGTAGCTTGGATGTATGGTATAGAATTGGCGCCAGAACCAAAATTATTTTTAAAATCTGTCTTATTATCTGGGCAAGTTACTGATAGTTATTGGACCAATGCTTGGTTAGATTATGAAAGTGATCCTTCCAATGAAATGTTTAAAGAAACTGTTTACTCTCGACTTAGAAGTTTCTTCTATTATCTTTTGCATCTAGAAGAATACCAATTGTCTTAGTTAAATGAGTACCTGTTTTTTTGTTTAAAAATTTAAATTCTAAAATAATTCAGGTGATCTTCTTTCTATTTAAACTAGTTTGTTGATTACTCGATCTATAAATATCAGAAGATGAAAAGAAAAGATTTTCTTAAATATTCCGCTAGTTCTTTTTTAATGCCTTCAGCATTAAAAGGCTTTGGCATGCGTAGTGCTCCTTCTTCGTGGATGAACATGTTAAACAATTCCAATGTAGAAACGGACAAAGTATTGGTCCTTGTTCGAATGGATGGTGGTAATGATGGTTTGAATACCGTCGTACCAATAACGCAATACGATCGGCTAACTGCCGCAAGAGAAACCGTGATTCTTCCAGAAAGTAGTTTGTTAGGTTTAGATGGTGTTGATGAAGTAAAGCTACATCCAGCCATGACTGAAATGCGCAATTTATACAATGAAGGAAAATTACAAATCATTCAATCCGTTGGTTATCCAAATCCAGATTATTCTCATTTCCGTTCGACCGATATTTGGATGACCGGGTCTGATAGCGATCAGGTTTTGAATACTGGTTGGGCTGGAAGGTATTTGCATAATGAATTTCCGAATTTTCCAATCAATTTTCCGAATGAGGATATGCCTGATCCTTTAGCTTTAGAAATTGGATCATTTTTGTCACTTACATTTACTGGACCAAATTCAGGTATGAGTATATCGGTATCTGATCCAACTTCCTTTTATGAATTGATTGATGGCTCAACTGGTTCTGTCCCAAATACCCCCGCTGGAGCAAAGTTAGATTATATTCGTTTGATACAAGATCAATCCAATGCTTATGGAACTGTGATCAAAGAGGCTGCAGAAAATGTAGTCACGCAACAACCTTATCCAGAATACAATGATTTAGCGCAGCAATTAAAAATAGTCGCACAATTAATCGCCGGTGGTTTAAAAACTAGAATCTTTATGGTCAGCATTGGCGGATTCGATACGCATGACAATCAAGTAGATCCTACGGATCATACGGATGGTGCTCATGCAGAACTCCTCAAAGAAGTTTCTCAAGCCATTGATGCCTTTATGAAAGACATTGAGTTTTTAGGTTTACAAGATCGAGTTGTCGGAATGACTTTCTCTGAATTTGGTAGACGTATCATTTCCAATTTTTCTGATGGAACTGACCATGGTGCTGCGGCTCCTTTGTTTGTCTTTGGACACAATATCCAAGGAGGCATTTTAGGGGATACACCTTTCATTCCTGCGAATGCAGATGAGAATAGCAATCTAGTCATGCAATATGATTTTAGATCCATCTATTCCACCATGATTCAAGATTGGTTCTGTGTTACTCCAAACGAGGCAAGTGATATCATGTTACAGGATTTTCAAAAACTTCCGATCATTAGTCAATCAGATTGTTTAAGTACATCTACCAAAGAACGATTGAGAAAGGCTGGAAAAAGTATCCTGTCGGTTTACCCAAATCCATTTATCCAAAGTACCAATTTCACTTTTCATTCTAATGGAGGTCATTGTATCTTACAAGTTTTCAATTCAGAAGGTCGAAAACTAAAAACGATTGCGAGTAAAGTTTTTCCGCAAGGAGAACATAGCATTTCTTGGAATGCAGAAGATTTGCCAACAGGCACTTATCATGTCCGATTACAAAATGGTGCTATGCAACAAGTGAAAAGTATGATGAAGGTAATGTAGTTTGCTTTTATAGCAAAAAGCGGTTCGTAACCTAATAAAGCGCTCAAGGTTTTTCAACTTTGGGCGCTTTTTTTATTGAGTCGATTTGACGATCAAGGTAAGAATATTTGCTACCTTCAGTATCAGAATCGTATAACAAAAAATGAAAGAAGAATTAATTAAAATAAATTTCGATAAAGAAAAATACATCGCATTATCTAAACGCACTCCTAAAAAGTGTTCAAACGGGAAACAGGTCTTGCTTACGCATGGGACCCTTTCCAATCGTAAGGTACTGAATGCTATTTCTGATTTCTTGATAAAAAATAATTTTACCTGTTGGATTTTTGAATGGCGGAATCATGGACTTAGTTCAAAAATAAAGGAGCCTTTCAATTTTGAAACCATTGGAAAAGAAGACTTCAAATTGGTTTTTGATTATTTGTTTGATCTTGAAAATATTTCCAATCTTCATTGTATCACGCATAGTGGCGGAGGCATTTGTTTAAGTATTGCATTGATTGATTACCCAAAATATCAATCAAAAATAAAGAGCATTACCATGTTTGGTGCTCAAGCTTTTGGAGCTGGAATTTCTTACATCAACTATTCAAAAATTTACTTATCCAAAATAGTCTGTAAAATATTGGGATATATCCCTGCAAGAAAACTTGGAGGCGGAGGAGAAGATGAAAGTTATTATTTTATGAAGCAATGGTTCAATTGGAATTTATCTGGCGAGTTCAAAGGAGAAAGCGGAATCGATTACCAAGAAAAATTAAAAAATATAAGAGTCCCCATTTTATCTATTTATGGAAAAGGGGATACTTTCATCGCACCTCCCAAAGGATGTGAACTATTTCTTGCTGCATTCAAAAATTCGATCAATCAATCTCTTTATTGTTCAAAAGAAAATGGTTTCGCTGAAGATTATAATCATGGTAGAATTTTACACTCTAGAAATGCGAGTAAAGAAATTTATCCTATTGTACTTCAATGGATCGAAAAACATTCTATTAAAATAAATCCGCCGACTGGTGGTCATTAGGAAAATGAAAGAAATCATCATAAAACCTTGGATAAAAATCGGGTATCAAATATTCGCAAAGCAAGGCCCCAATCATTTAAAAATAGAACCCCTTTCAAAAAAAGTAGGTAAAAATAAATCTTCATTTTATCATTTGTTTGCGGACTTAAATATTTTCACTTCCGTCCTTTTAGATCATCACTTGGAGCAAGCTCAAATAATCGCAGCTAAAGAAATGAACTGTAGTTCAAAAGAAGAGTTAATTGAAATTCTAATCGAACATAAAACAGATTTACTTTTTAATCGGCAATTGCGAATTCATAGAGCGCGCAAAGATTTTGAAACATGTTTTTTAAAGACCAATCAAATGACAGCGCCTGCAATCGTAGGCATTTGGTCTGAAATTTTAGACTTAAAAAATGATTCCTTTTTAGCGGAGCTCATATTCAAATTAAGCCTTGAAAACTTCTTCTTACAAATTACAGAAGAATCTATCAACAAAGAATGGTTGAACAAATACTTTACAGAACTGAATAATTTAGTAAAGGCCTTTAAAAATAGACAAAAATATCCCGCACAATAGACGCTAGCGTTTAAAATCCTATCTATTTTGTTTGTATTATTATTCCATTGTAAATTCAAACACGATTCAATTATGGAAAAAGAAACAATTAAACAAAACAGTAAATTTAGAACTCACCAATTTCATAAATTTTGGCTCCATATTACCGCCATTGTAATAGGGTCATTCGGACCAATATTTTTTTTAGGAACGATGGAATCCACACTGGAACCCGCTCGATTGACGCTTGATATCTTAAGTTGGCCAGTAGATGGTCTAACAACTTATGAATCTTCAGATACTCGATTCTTGTCCGCACTAACGGGTGGTTTTCTTTTCGGATGGGGAGTAATGGTATGGTGTCTTGCCAAATGGGTTTATGACAAAGCACCTGAAGGTGTTAGAAAAAGTGTTTTAGTTGGCCTTTTATCATGGTTTATACTTGATAGTTTAGGTTCTATCGCATCGGGCAATACATCAAATGCATTTTTCAACATCTTAGTTCTTTTAATGGGCGTTGGTCCACTTTGGCTACCTGCAAAAGATTAATTACAAAACCATAAGTCCTTCAATAAAAATAAGCATACAACCATTACGATTGTATGCTTATTAAGCAAGAACTACGCCTTTGCGGAGCTCCCATAGTTTTATATCAGGGAGTATCGAGTCAGTTTAAAATCTAGGAAATCCAAATACTTTTTCTCTCGTACTACTCAATAATACTTTTAGAGTAATACTATTCCGGTCGATTCCTTTTTCATCTGATCTTTTGAAGTACCATGCAAAGATTGGCTGCTTCAAATCCTCAGAGAACATTCAAACGACTCTAGATAAATTAGATTTTACTGCAAAATAACTTCCTTCTCTTCAATCATCTTACGGATATTGATCAAAGCATATCGCATACGACCTAAGGCCGTGTTGATGCTTACCCGTGTTAATTGAGAAATTTCTTTAAAACTCATATCCGCATAGTGACGTAAAATCACTACCTCTCGTTGTTCTGGAGGTAACATATCTACCAATCGACGGATTTTTTGATGAGTTTGACTTTTGATCATATTATCTTCGGCATTATCATCCGAAACTGGCAATATGTCAAAGATATCGAACGTCTCTGTTGGAGAAACCTTAGGTCTTCTTTTCGTTTTACGGAAGTAATCTACGCACATATTGTACGAAATTCTCATCGCCCATTGAACGAATTTACCTTCGTGATTATACTTTCCTTTACGGAGGGTATCGATAATTTTGATGAATACTTCCTGAAAGATGTCTTCAGCGAGCGCTGTATCTTTTACAAATAAGTAAATGGAAGTGTAAATTTTCTGTTTGTGTCTCTTTAGAAGTTCTTCGAAAGCTTTTTCGTTTCCTTCTAAGTACATACCAATCAATTGTTGGTCGCTAAGTGGCGTAACTTGCATAACTATACTAGTTTATTTACAGTAATAATAATATTAATTCTAGTGTAGATATTTTACGCGTATAACAGAAATTTTTAGGTTTAGTAAATATTATTCAGATATAAAAATCAGAATATTTATGCTTAAAATCAAGACCAAGATAGATAAATCTCACTTAGAGATGTGTTTTTTAAGAACTCTTAACAAAAAATTAACTGATGTGTTAACATATAGATATATAATAAACAAGGACTTATGTTACGTTATATACTGTTTTGTTAATTTCAAAAAAATAACTCTTCTTTCAGATATTATTTATTTCGTTTTCAATTTTGGCTTTAAAAGCCCTAATTTTACTTTTTATCAGTTTAGGAATGGCCTCTATATACTTTATAGACACAAAAATCGGCCCAATCCCCTATTCCTGAAGGATAAAATTTGAATATTATTAAAATAACCCTATCAAATATTGGTTTTTTTCATAATATCCAAAATAAAAAACATAATTGCTTGGAAATTAAATTCAACTTACTCCATGCATTAGAAAACTATCCTGATTTTCTTTAGTTAGATTATCAGAACTATAATATCAACCAATATGCCTGTAAAAAAAGCACCCGTAGCGCGAAAGAAAAGAAAGAAGCAATCCAAAAACGATAACATTCTCATTAAAGGAGCTCGTAGTAATAATTTAAAAAATGTCACTTTAGAAATTCCACGAAACAAATTAGTCGTCGTCACCGGTGTTTCTGGTTCTGGGAAATCATCGATTACGATGGATACCTTATATGCAGAAGGGCAACGCCGATATGTAGAAAGTCTCTCTTCTTATGCTCGGCAGTTTTTGATGCGAATGAAAAAACCAGACGTTGACTATATAAAAGGTATCTGTCCTGCCATTGCTATAGAGCAAAAAGTAAGTACGAGTAACGCACGTTCGACGGTTGGATCACTCACTGAGATTTATGACTACCTCCGATTATTGTTTGCACGAATTGGTCGGACCTATTCCCCCATTTCCGGTAAGGAAGTCAAAAAACATGAAGTTTCGGATGTCATGGACTATTTGAAAGAATTTAAAGATGGGACCAAGGTTCAACTTTTTATTCCTTTACAAAATAATTATCCAGATCGAACGCTAGAACAAGAACTCAACCTTTTATTACAAAAAGGATATACTCGGGTCCAAATCAAAGGTGGTGCTTTGGAACAAATCCAAGACATTCTCGAAGCTAAAAAGAAAAACCTTCAACAGTCCGTTGCTAAGCATCAAAAAAGTAATATTCGAATTCTCATTGATCGGTTTGCACTTAAAAAAGACGATGAAGAAAACAACAAACGAATTGCCGATTCCATTTCTACTTCTTTTTACGAAAGTGAAGGAGATTGTATTGTCGATATCATTGATGGAAAAACAAAAGCGTTCAACAATCGATTTGAGTTAGATGGCATGACTTTTATCGAACCAACACCGCATCTTTTTAATTATAACAATCCTTTCGGCGCTTGTCCACAATGTGAAGGCTACGGAAAAACAATGGGTATCGATGAAAATAAAGTTATCCCTAATAAAACTTTATCCGTTTTTGAAGATACCATCGCTTGTTGGAGAGGAGAAAAAAGTAGTCGCTGGAAAAATGCATTAATTAGTAAAGCACATCATTTTGATTTTCCAGTACACCGGCCTTATCAAGATTTGACCACAGAGGAGAAAAAATTACTTTGGAATGGAAATAAACATTTTCGAGGCATTCATGATTATTTTGCGGAGCTGCAAGAGAAAACTTATAAGATTCAAAATCGAGTTATGCTTGCTCGTTACCGAGGAAAAACCACTTGTAATGTTTGTGAAGGTGGTCGACTTCGCGTCGAAAGTAAATATGTCAAGATGCATAAAAAGTCCATCACGGATTTAGTTTTATTACCCATTGACGAGCTCAATGATTTTTTCAAAAAAATAAAACTCAACGATCACGACTCTACCATTGCCAAAAGATTGATTCTGGAAGTTCAAAATCGATTAGATTTTATGCTTGATGTTGGTTTAAGTTATTTGACTTTAAATCGAATTTCGTCGACACTCAGTGGTGGCGAAACTCAGCGCATCAATTTAACCAGAACCCTCGGAAGTAATTTGACGAGTTCTATGTATATCCTTGATGAACCAAGTGTGGGTTTACATCCTAGAGATACCGACCGATTGGTCACTGTTTTAAAAACACTTCGCGATTTGGGCAATACCGTCATCGTTGTGGAGCATGAAGAAGACATCATTCGCAATGCAGATTATCTTGTTGACATGGGACCTCATGCGGGGATCAATGGTGGACACGTTGTCTTTGCAGGAGATTATGAATTGATTCACAATGAGGTTCCAGATAGTTTGACCGCTGGCTATATGAGCGGAAGAATGGAAGTACCTGTGCCAAAGGTGCGACGTAAATTTATCAGTCAAATTGAAATCAAAGGCGCTCGACAACATAATTTAAAAAATATAGATGTTACCATTCCAATCAACGCCATGACCATTGTAAGTGGTGTTTCTGGTTCTGGTAAAACAACTTTGGTCAAAAGTATTTTGTTTCCTTTGATCAAAAAAGAACTCGGAGAAGCTTTTACATCAACTATCGGCGCCTCCGACGGTTTAGCTGGTGATGTAAAAAAAATTACTCAAGTGGAGATGATTAGCCAAAGTCCAATTGGAAAATCTTCTCGTTCTAATCCCGTCACTTACGTCAAAGCTTATGATACCATTCGAAATTTATTTTCACAGCAACAATTGTCTTTGATTCGAGGCTTTAAGCCTAAACATTTTTCCTTTAACGTAGAAGGTGGTCGCTGTGAAACTTGTAAAGGAGAAGGCGAGCAAGTAATTGAAATGCAATTCTTAGCAGATGTTCGATTGGAATGTGAAGAATGTAAAGGACAACGTTTTCGAAATGAAGTTTTAGAAGTTCGGTATAAAGACAAAAGTATTTTTGATGTTTTAAATCTAAGCATTGAAGAGGCCATTGAATTTTTTGCTGAAGCAAAAGATGTCGTCAAAAAGATCAAACCTTTGTATGATGTTGGCTTAGGTTATATCAAACTGGGACAATCTTCTTCTACCCTTTCTGGCGGAGAAGCGCAGCGAGTCAAGTTGGCTTCTTTTCTTGGCAAAGAACGATCTAAAGAACACATCCTTTTTATTTTCGATGAACCGACTACTGGTCTGCACTTTCATGATATCCGTAAGTTGTTGGATGCCTTAAATGCTTTGGTAGAAAAAGGACATACGGTTATTGTCATTGAACACAACATGGAAATTATCAAATCAGGTGATTGGGTCATCGACCTCGGTCCAGGTGGAGGTAAAGAAGGTGGCAATTTAGTTTTTCAAGGAAGACCAGAGGATTTAGCCAAAGTAAAAAAATCATTTACGGGGAAGTATCTTAAGGATAAGTTATAATTAAAGGATATTGACTATTCCTTAGCGTTTGTAACTTGAACACGATATAATCTAGAAGAATAAATAAGGGAGTAGAAAGATATATAAAGATCAGAGATTAATATTTCCAGCAAGGCATAGTTTGGCGACGGTTGGTTCTGCGCTTCCTCCTTCTTTTTCAAGTGTAATCGCAAATCCTTTGGAGTTATCCATAAAAGGCACTGTTTGTAATTCCTTAGGATTGGGATTCGAGGCGAGTGTTCCCATGTTCATGTGTTTACCATTCACATCAGCCCATAGTTGATATTGGTGTCCCTTAGGAGCAGTAGGAAGATTGACAATATTGAGGAAAGCGTTTTTATGTTCCGGATTGTAATAAACAACTGCTAAGGCTTGCGGGACCAAATCCATTCCACGAAGGTGGACTTGTCTAGTACTTGCATCCTTAAGTATTTCATATTGTGCAAAAAGCTGTTCATTTTGTTGATTAAGACTGGTATAATCCGTTTGCAATTGATTCATTTTTTCCGAAAGGATCGCAATTTGCTTATTGGCCTGATCTTGTTTTTGATACATCATGTAGGAGAATGTAGCAAAACCAATCACTAACATCGCCGCCAATCCTCCAATCATAGAACTATTTCTTACAAAAAATGAAGGCCGTGTAACCACTGCATTAGCATTGTTGGCTGCTTTCTGTTTTTTATGTTCTATAGATAGCATTTTACACTCTTCTATATCATCAATTTTCGATAGAATTTTATTCTTCAATTTCTTCGGAGGGTTGATCGCGTGGACACTAGCGTAATGTTCCATACAGGATTGCAAGCGCTGAATTTTTGTCTGTATTTCTGGATATATTTCTGCATAGGTCTCAATCTCCACCTTTTCTTCAGGTGAACTGAGTCCTAGTACATATTGCTCTAAGACTCCCGAGTCTATATATTTTTTTATATCCATTAAAAAAACTGTTATAGAAAAAGAGTGATTGTATATTCCAAAATGATGAACACCAAAAAGCCTAAAGTTGTTGCTTTATCTTCAAAAATTTTTCGCATTTGCCTTAGAGCAATTCGAATTCTTGACTTGACTGTTCCAATCGGAATATCTAAAAAATCAACAATTTCTTGCTGTGTATACCCCTTAAAATAAACTAAATCTATGATAATTTTATATTTTTCTTCCAAATTATTCACGATACCTTTCAATCCAATTTGATTGACATTCAACTCATAGTTAGCAGAGTTATGACTACTTACGAAAGAATTGAGGTCTAAGATTTTGGCTTGACGCCTAAAATAAGTGGATCGAGTTACATCAATGGATTTATTGCGAGTAATGTTGAGCAACCAGGTAAATAGACTTCCTTTTTTGGAATCATATTGATGACTATTTTGCCAAACTTTAACAAAAACATCTTGTAAAACATCTTCCGCGATAGCTTCTGATTGCACTATTTTCATAGCCACACCATATAATGCAGGAGCATATTGGTCATAAAGAATAGCCATCGCTTCTTTATTTCTCTGAGTAAGTAATTGAATTATTTCCTGCTCGGTGTACATAAAAATGATTTGTGAGGATAACAGCATTATTTTAAAGTTGTTTAGAGCATCCTAAAAAAATCCTGTTTAAAACTTTGTAAAAAAAATCATTTTTTTTTCACATCAAAAAATCCAAACTGCTTTTTCTATCGTATGTATGTCGAAATTTAATTCTTAAACATTGAAGTTTTTAAAAATGACTTCACAAAAATTATTAATTATGAAAAAGCAAATGCTTGTTTTAACCATCACATTATTATCAGGTCTTTTCATCAATCAATTATTCGCTCAATGTTCTTCTTCTCGACAACATAAAAAATCAAAAATTGTCATCGGAGGTAGTGAAATGAATCCCAATAGAGATATCGTTTCTAACATTGTCACATCCAACAAACACAGTACTTTGGTCGCCGCAGTCAAGGCTGCATCTCTAGTAGAAGCTTTGCAAGGAGATGGTCCTTTTACCGTTTTTGCACCAGTCAATGATGCTTTTGAAAATCTTCCTGATGGTGTATTGACCTCTTTATTACAACCAGAAAACAAATCTATTTTAAGTAAAATATTAACCTACCATGTTGTTCCAGGAAACTTGGATTCAAAGGCGATCATGAAAGCGATCCAGCATGGCGGTGGCAGTGCTACAATCAAAACATTGAGTGGAAATAAATTAACTGCTATGATGAATGGTAATCAAAATGTCATCTTAAAAGATGAGAATGGAGCTTACGCGAATGTATCTGTATACGATGCCTATCAGGCAAATGGTGTAGTACATGTTATTGATTCAGTGGTATTGCCTAAGTCTTAAAATTGGTTCTTAGGTCAATTTTAGCTATTTCTAATTGTTTGTTCAGACGTTCCGTTTCCCTTCGCCAGGATTTCGATAGCAATTAGTTGTTGGTTACCTCTAGTACGCAGAATAGTATATTTATTCAATTACTCTGCTTAAAAATTGTAGCGTTTAAAGATGAAAAGATTGGAGAATAAGGATTATTTATACATCGTTATTTTCTAATCTTTTTGTTTTATTTATTTAAAATAAAAAACAATTTGTTGATTTTTGTGAAAGATTTGTACTATCTTCACTATCCCAAAGTGTAAATTTTAATCATTAATTTTTCACATAAATCAACCAAATCATGAAAGTATTAAAAATCATTGGGATGCTTTTATTAGCAGTAATGCTTGTTTTTTTAGCACTAGGTCTGATGGGCGCTAAGACTTTTCAAGCAGAAAGATCTATTGTTATCGATGCTTCTAAATCAGCCGTTTTTCCACATGTACAATATTTAAAAAAGCGGGATGCTTGGAGTCCTTGGAGGAAAAAAGATCCAAATATGGAGCAAGAATACGGTGGTACCGATGGAGCTATTGGTGCTAGTCACAGTTGGAATGGAGACCCTAAATCCGTTGGAAAAGGCCACGAAACCATCACCTTGATCAAACCGAATGAATTGGTAGAGACGAACTTAGTTTTTGAATCTCCGCAAGCTTCCACATCTACAGCTTTCATCAATTTATCAGATGCGGACAAAGGCACAAAAGTTACTTGGGGCTTTAAAGGGGAAACCTCTTTCATGGAAAAAATAGTTTTTACTTTTATGGATTTGGATGCAGCTGTGGGACCTGATTTTGAAGACGGATTAAAGAGCTTGAAGGCAGTGGTTGAAAATGAAAAATCTAATAAAAAGAAGTTTGCCATACAAGAAATCGATCATCCTGATAAAAATTTCATCGGCAATAGACAGCTTGTAAAAATGGATAAGATTCAAGCTTTCTATCAAGAACATCTCGGTAAAATTTTTGGCGCATGCCAAGCAAAAAAAATTGAAATGGATGGACAACCTTGTGGACTCTACTACAAATGGGATGAAGAGAATGGAGAAGCAGATATGGCTGCAGCCATTCCTGTAAAGAAAGCAGCAGACTTGGGAGATGGCATGAAAGCAATCAGTATCCCAGGAGGGAAAGCCTTGCTGATTGATTATTATGGTTCTTATGAAGGTTCCACTGATGCACATTATGCTATGGATGATTATATGAAATCCAAAGGTTATAAATTTATTCCTCCAGTCATCGAAGAATATGTCACCGATCCGACCACAGAACCTAACAGCGATAAATGGTTGACGAAGATTGTTTATTTTGTTGAATAAAATTTCTTTTCACTGAAAAGTAAAAACAGAGTTAACTTGTTGAGTTAATTCTGTTTTTTTATTAGAAGAATATCGCAAGCATGACATTTCCTCTACCTTCGCCCTAGGCTATTTTTATATCCCTTCATTTACTTGCATTATTGAGTAGATAAATTTATCTTAAAAAGCTATACGTTAATTGACTTCCATTTTGATTGATGCGCTAACCTTCTGTTTTAGTATGAAGTTCTTTAAAAATAAAAATTCACTAATATTTAAATGAAAAATTTCATTCCTCCGACGAATGTATTAGGAACAATAAAATTAACGCCTAAAGATTGGGCAGAACAATATTACATTGGGGAAGCTCATTTTGCTATTGAAAAAATTGGCGATCATGACATTCTAAATATCTGGGCGCATTCTTTTCATTATGAAATACATAATGGTCAAAATGTTTTAGTCGGAGATGTTAGTTTTGAAATAATGCAAGCTCTAAATCAGCCTCTAAATGGAAAAGAAATCATTCAAATTGATTTCCCCAGTGTAGATCAAATAGAAAACAACTGGGAAGAATTGTATTATAGTCACTTTTATCAATTCGAACATTTAAAAATCACCAATTGGGAAATTAAATTAACTCCAGAGAACGAAATCTATAAAGTTAAAACTAAGGGATTTATCACCGACGATATTAATATAATTTCTGAAAATCATTTTTTTGAAAGCATCTTTGAAACCCAATTGACAACAAAAATAAACTCAAAATTTAATTGGCATTACACTTCAAAAAATCCAAATGCAATTAATGTAAAATAAGAACTTGTTTAACGATTGAAAACTAAACGATATGAAATATTCACTGTATTTGCTTTGTGTCTTATTCTTATTTTTTCCAAAATTAAATCTTTTCGCCCAAGAAAATATTGGAATGACCAATGAGATCATGGGCCGTATTCTAAAATCAGAAGCCACAAATATTGAAGGACAATTAGGAAACTGGCAGGTACTTTATCGAGAATTACCCATTTTTATATTGACCGACGAAAGTAATAATCGAATGCGAATTTTTACTCCTTTTGCTCAATCGACAGAATTAGAATCCACGGAACTAAATAAAATGTTAGAAGCGAATTTTCATTCTGCACTGGATGCAAAGTATTCTATGTTTGAAGGTTTTGTGATATCGGTTTATACCCATCCATTACGAGAATTGACTAGAGATCAATTTGTAGATGCCATGGGGCAAGTTGTCAACTTAGCTCAAAATTTTGGCACTACTTATTCGAGTACAAGTTTGATTTTTGGTGGAGGAGAAAATAAAATGGAAAAAACCGAAGAACAAAAAAAAGAAGAACGAACCAATAAAAAACCCGGCCAAGGAAAAAGTTAGAGTTGGTGACTGGTCACTGAATATTCACTGCTGATTTAAAGCCATTCATTTTTTGTTATCAACAAAATACATATCGACTTTCCCTTTATGTTTTACTTCGATGGCTCCTCGATGTTGGCAATTGAATTTATTTTTAACAAGTTCAAATGTTGTTTCTGAAATATTAATTTTTCCATCTTCACCACTTGTTTCTAATCGACTGGCGAGATTAACGGTGTCTCCCCAAATATCATAGGCAAATCGTTTTTTACCAACCACTCCTGCGATGACGTGCCCCGTATGAATGCCAATACGCATGTCCCAATACGGAATGCGGTCTGCTTCTTTTTCTTTTTTTCTTTGAGCGATGTAGGCACTCATTTCCAAAGCAGCACTCACCGCATCTTCTGGGTTTGTTTCATTCGGCGTCGGAACACCACCTGCACACATATAACCATCTCCTAGTGTTTTGATTTTTTCAAGGTTATGTTTTTCAAGAATTTCATCAAAGGCTCGGAAGCATATATTCAACTCCGTAATTAAATCCTGCGGAGCCATCTTTTCAGCAATCTCCGTAAAGCCTGTAAAGTCCGTAAATATAACGGTTACTTTTTCATAATCTCTTGGAGTAGCCACACCACTTTCTTTTAATTCAGCAACCGTTTGTTCTGGTAAAATATTCAACAATAGATCTTCTGATTTCTGACGTTGTTCTTCTACTTCGTTGTGACTTTTTTCAATTTCTTTTTTCTGCAACTCGATTTGACTATTCTTTTCTGCTAATCTTTGATTGGCCGTTTTAAAATAAAAAAGACCTGAAAGAATCATCGTTAAGATCAAAAATAACAAACCTCCTAATCCATAGACAAATTGACGAAAGTTACGTTGCTGTTCCAGTTCCAAACGATTCACTTCTTGCTTTTCGATCAACAAAGCTTTGTCTTTCACCAAAATATCTTTATCTCTTGTCAAGATATCGTTGTCTCTTTCTAAGTTCAATTGAGCCAATTCTTTGACCTTTTCTTCTTGACGTAAAATGAGCAATGCGCGATCTTTTTTCTCCGCATTCAATCGTTGTTCGATCAACTTCACTTCTTGTTGAGCACGTTCTGCTTCCAACTCTTTATTTTGTAAATTGGCTTTTCGGATTTCTTGTTCTCGTAAAAGCAAAGCCACTTCATCCTTATGCGTTTTGGAAGCTAATTTGAAATTTTCAGACTCCAGTTGAAATTTATCTTTCTCTAATTCCAACTGGCCAATTCTCAAATCTTGCACATCTTGCTGAACTATAAGTAATTTAATTTCTTTTTCAGCTCTTTCCAATAATAATTGTTGCTGCAATAAATCTTGCTGACGAAGTCGTTCTTCTAATAAAAAGGAATCCCGAAGTCTTCGATATTTTTTCAAATATTCCAATGCTTTTTCATAATCATATAATTTTTGATAAATCTGAGCAGCAGTGTTATAGGTCTCCCCTAGTAGTTCATTAAAATCACCTCCAAGTACCATCCGCATGGCTCCTTCATTATAATTCATTGCATTATAATAATCTTCATTTGCCATGTAAATGGTCGCCAATAAATTATCAATATTAGCTAACTCTGGTCCTTCACCAAATGCTGTCCTTATCAGTTCACTTGCTTTAAGTAAATAATTTATCGCTCTTTGTGGTTGACCATTATTATTGTAAGTAATTCCAATATTCGTAAATAAAACAGGCATGTCAACATATGCTTTCTGTCGACAAATTTTTTCTGTTTTTGTAAAAAACTCAATGGCCTTTCGATACAATTTTAAATCATTATAACTATAGCCTATATTGTTATATAAAACAGCAAGTTGCACTGGATTTTCTTTCTCTTTTAAGAGATCTAGAATTTTATAATTGTAATCAAGAGATTGAGCATATTGACTATCCACTGTATAAGTCGTCGCCATGTCTTGATAGGTTCGGATCAGATGATCATTATCATTTTTCCCTTCGTGGAAGTCCACCATTTTTTGATAATAAAAAATGGCGCTATCTATTTCGCTTAACTGCGTATAAGTATTGGCCAATAATTGATATACTCGAACGGTATCTTCTGTTTCCGTTGCTATTCCCATTAATTGGTGGGCCTTGAGAAAATAATCTTTTGCTTTTGTTTGTAGATTTTCATTTTGATAAATTCCACCTACGTGTAAAAAAAGATCAAATATTTTTTTAGTATGCTTTTCTTTCTCATAATGATTCATCGCTTGTAAAGCATATCGCAAAGCCATCGTTAAATTACCTTCCTCTTCCTCAAATTCAGATAATTGATACAAAGATTGGTGCAAGCCTTCTCCAAAATTCAATTGGCGGGAAAGATTAAAAGCATCTTCTAAAAAATGACGGGAAGAATCTACATTTGATGTTTTTTGAGCCTGCGCTAAATACTGTAATACCAAAATGCTATCCGGTGAATTCACCGAAAATATCTGCGCTTGAATGCTTTTCGCAAAAAGCATACAGAACATGAAAAAAATTAGCATTGAACGCATGTACATATTTTGTATAGCAACATTTATATATTCACAATTCCTCTTTTCTATGAAAAATCATCGGATAAAGTATATGTGGTTCTTTGACAAATCCAGTCGAAGCAGGGTAGCTTCTAATTCATCCGGTAACTCATTCCCATTTGGATACTAGACGTTGGTTGAGGATTAAAAATAAGATCATCCGGCAATCCTGTAGCTCCAATACCTCCATACTCTTTACCGAAAAAATTATTGATTTTTAAATACGCGTGAAAATTCGTAGTCATTTGTAAGCGCAACATCAAATCTAATGTATAAAAACCTTTCACTTTAAATGAATCAGGATTCTCTTGATAATCCACTTGGTTCGGTACACTTCTTTTCACCCATCCAGTAGAGTAAACGTTATTGACATAAAGATAAAATTTACGAAAGAAATTGAAACTAAACTTTACTTGTCCAGAAAAAGTGGGCTGTAATCTAACTCGATCAATTCGTCCTCTCCCAAAAGGTAATACCTCTCTTCCTTTAGAAATGTTCCAACTAATTTCTCCGTTAAAATCATAATAGGTCCAAAAATTATTGAATCGAATGCGGCTCTGCAAACCATACAAAAACATTTTCGAATTACGGTCATTAAAATAACCAACTAATATGGCTTCATCACTAATATTGATTTCATTCGTTGAAAGAAAATTTTTAGTCTCACTATAAAAAAATCCCATATCTAGGGTCACTCGATCATTCCAATTCAAGCGGCTACCAAACTCATAGGAGGTCGTTTTCTCTGGCCGTATGGCAGGATTTCCAGTATTGGTCACAATCGTATCTTGAAAAGAAATGGTATAAGTATTCGCACTGTAAAAAGGAGAAGGTACTCTAAATGCAGTCGCATATGAAGCACGCAAAGAACTCTTTTTTCCTATTTTATACAACAATGCTAATCGAGGATTACTACTCGTTCCCCAACGGCTAAAATTATCATAGCGAATGCCGGCAATCAGATTTAATCTTTTAAGCGTCAAATATAATTGTGCAAATCCACCATAATTAAAATTCAATTCTTCAGAAGGAAAAACTGGCGTTTCAATAAATCGCAGATTATCATCTCCAGAGAAGAAATTCGACCTAGGGAAAGGAGTTCGCAAATAATCCGTATAAGGCTGATTATAAGACATACGCCAATTCAAACCAGCGATGACCTCATAAAATCGACTGGGATGAATAGTAAATAATTGCTCCAAATACAAATCATGAGATTCAGAATAACTATAACGATTCCCTGAAAAAAAATCTTCGTAGTTTTTTTCAGCAATTGAATCTTGTTGACTCGGATCTTCGACAAATTGTTTGACTGCCTTATCTAATAATCGAGATAAATTATTATCAACATAAGTGGAAGAAGATCGAGTATCCATGATGAAACCCAAATAATTTAGATTGAAATTTAATCCTATATTTTTATAGTCTTTATCTATTCCAAAATTAATTCTATTAATCGTTTCTGCTTGAAAATTTAATGGATTGGCATAGGAGACTGATCGTGGATTCAAACCAATGGAACTATGGTCTCGCCGATACATTTTCTGTAAAGAAAAATTAAAGGCTCGATACTTTAATTGAACACCAAAAAGTCTACTTAGGTGAGGTAAATTATTGATTCGTATACTATCTATGCTACCTGAAAAATTAGAAACATTGATCGAGGAAGTATCTTCGCCAAGATAGGTTTCAGGATTGTAAAGTACATCTCTGGAATAAATATTATTCCGATTATTAAATTCCGTAGTACTTCCATAAATCGAAAATTTTAAAATCCGTTTCCCTTTACCCAACTTTCCTCCAAACATCACATCAATGTTGGTGTAAGCATCATTTCCGATACTTAAATCTGCTTGAGCATATATTGGTTTTTCGGTTTGCGCCGTGATGATATTCACAATTCCTGCAGAAGCATCTGCTCCATAAATGGCCGCTCCTGGTCCAAAAATAATTTCAATTCTCTCTGCTTCCTTGATGGGTAATTGTGCGCCAATTGGCATTCCACTAACAACGGATGGTTTAACTGGAAGATCATTAATTAAAATTTTGGTATAGGCATTTCCCAGTAAACCACGCATCATAAAAGTTTCCCCTTCCAAAGCAGAACCTGGCTGAGACACCTTGATCCCCGGTACTGATTTGAGTACGTCAACTAAAGTCGTATACCCATTTTTAAAAATCTCTTCTTTGGTTACTACATAAATCGTAAAGGGAAGTTCTGCCACTGTTTTTAAACTCCGACTAGCTGAGACTACTCTTTGTTTCTCCAATAATTGTTCATTGACCTTTACATCTTCTCTTCCCAAGCGATCCATCCGCAAAGTCAGACTATCCGACTGAGCGCCAAGACCTAAAAAAGATCCAATAAAAAAAATACTACAAATCCATGTTTTCATTTTATAATATAAAGGTGTTCGAGAGATCGTTTTTTATGTAGATAAAATTGTTTTAGATTTCACAAGCATCATCTAATGGTCTTTTCTTTTCATCTAGTGCAATAATTCGATCCAATCTAATTTCTCTGCCATCTTCCAGTTTCAGGTATTCTATTTGCTCACGCGCATACACATCTAAGATCAACTTTTCTATTTTTTCTTCTTGTCCTTCTTCATTATAAAAATGAATCCAACACTTCCGCTTTCTCATGATGATCAATACAATTTCATCGTAGTAATTGCAATTGATTGGTTGATATTTTTTAGGCATGTTTCGGAGTTTTGTTGATTGTTTGGGAGTTACTCCCTTTCCAAATCACCAGATCTGAGCACATTTATACTAGCGCACTAACAACCAATGATTACCACACTAAAAACCGCTATCCAATTTCATCCACCAATGTCGTTTCTATAACTACTTCTCGTTGAAGAGTTCGGTGGATAGGGCAACGGTCTGCAATTTCTAGCAAGCGTTTAATTTGTTCATCAGAAAGATCACCTTCCATTTCGATACATCGAACAAAAGTGTCTATTTTACTTTTAGGTTCTTCACAATTTCCGCAATCATCTTTATAACATTTACCATGATTGAGGTGAACACTTACTTTTTTCAAATCCCATTTTTTTCTACGCGCATACATTTGTAAAGTCATGGCCGTACAAGCACCTAATGAAGCAGAAAGTAATTGATAAGGTGATGGGCCAAAATCATCTCCACCTACCTCTTCAGATTCATCCGCAAGTAATCCATGTTGGCCTGCAATAATTTCCGTGGTATAACCTATATCTCCTAATTGAACGACTACATCTTTATCCGTTTTTATCTTGTCCTTTTTAGGAATATCTATGTAACGACTGACCCAAGAAGAAATCATTGAACCCGCATATTTGGCATCGTGCTTATCACTCAGCATATGATCTGCTCCGTCTAAGGTGACAAAACTTTTAGGATGATATGCGGCCAAATAAATATTAGCTGCATTCTCTACTTCTACCACCGTATCTTGAGGAGAGTGCATGACCAAAATAGCTTTACGTAATTTGCGAAGAGCAGCAAACATATTTTTATTCGCCAAGTCGTCTACGAATTGTTTTTTGATGGTAAACTCTCTTCCTCCAATGGAAACATTAGCAATTCCTTCTTTTTCAATTTGATCCAAACTATCACTCAACAAATGACTTACATGCTCTGGTTCTGAAGGTGCACCGATGGTCGCAACGGCTCGAATGGACTCAATCTCTCCCGCTGCAAAAATCGCTGCGGCTCCTCCCAATGAATGACCAATCATGATGGTAGGTGCTTTATAATGATCTTTTAAAAAATTGGAAGCACTCACCAGATCTTCAACATTAGAAGTAAAATTAGTATCTGCAAAATCTCCTTCACTCTCTCCTAGTCCCGTAAAATCAAAACGCAATACTCCTATTCCACTTGTGGTCAAAGCTCGGCTGATATGTCGCACTGCTGAAAGATTTTTATTACCCGTAAACACATGAGCAAAAACAGCAAAGTTATGTGGATGTCTATCTGGCGGTAATTCCAAACGAGCGGCCAATGTATGACCATACATATTCGTAAAAAACACTTTTTTAGACCGCATATTAAGGGTAGATTTAATCAACAAAACAAGCTTTCGAGATACGCAATTTAATATAAATAAAGTTAAAGACCGGTATAGAAATGTTAAATTTCCCCACAAAATTTAATACGAAAAAGTCAGCAATAGAACGTTTTTCACACAATATTTTCTTTTAACACTCACATTTAGCACAATTATTGAGATAATACAATAAATAAGGCTCATCAGTCATTATATCTCCCAATAGAGCAACATTAAACATGCTCAAAAAAAATCCCTCTTTTGAACATAAATTTGAGAAGATGAAAGCATTAAATTTGTTGGTAAGTCCCTTCACTTTATTAATTACTCGAGTGGCTGGTTTCCTTTCGGAAAACGAAATCAGTTCTACTTCATTGAGTGAAAAAATGGATCATAAAGGATTAAACCCTCTAGTATTGACCGTTTGGACTGGCGAAAATGGGCAAGATTGGCATGATGCAGCTAATTGGTCAAACGGATTACCTGAAGAAGGTAAACATGCCTATATTCCTACTTATCCTAAGGGAGATCAATTCCCAGTTATCACCCAATATTGTATCGTTGATTTTACGATCAAAAATGACGGGATGATCAAAAACATGGGAGAGGTAAAGATTCTGTCAGATGGATTGTTCCAAAACTATGGAATTTTTGAAAATAAAAATGATGCAAAATTCATCAATAAAGGAAATTGCTTTAATGCAGGAGCCTTAATTAATACTGGATATATAGACAATCAGCATATTTTTTCCAATGGTAAAATGATCGAAAATGGAGGAACTTTCCTTGGAGAGGATCGGGTCATCAATACCAATAACATCAATAAAGAAGGTTTTATAGATGGACCTAATCAAGAGCAAGTCAATAAGACTGCGCGTCATTTAGACCTAATCTATGGATTTTAAAAAATCAATCTTGCTGCTCAGATAAGTAAGACTCAAAATATTTTCAATGAAAATCAGAAATAGTGATGCTATTTCTGATTTTTTATTTTGAAGTTGTTTTGTACATTTGCATGTTAATTATTTCCTTTTCTAACTTAATAGCATGGAATATAACAGAAGACATTTCCTCCGACGATCTAGTCGATTGACTGGTATAGCAGCCATATCTACTTTCATCAGTCCATCATTAGCCAAATCAGTGGAACATGCACTCGATCAGAGCAAACAATTAAGTCCGCAAGACGTAGCGAGGGATGAAACATTCTGGTATCAAATTCGACAAGCATATACAGTCTCCACCACTTTTATAAATCTTAACAATGGAGGTGTCAGTCCTCAACCCAAAGTAGTACAAGAGGCGGTAGCCTTTTACAATCGCTTAAGTAATGAAACACCAACTTACTACATGTGGCGTTTATTAAAAAGAGAAATAGCGGTGATTAAATCAAACCTAGCGGAGTTGGCTGGTTGTGATGCTGAAGAGTTGGTGATTAATCGAAACGCTACAGAAGCATTAGAAACCATTATTTTTGGCTTGCGATTGCAAAAAGGAGATGAAGTTGTTTTGTGTAAACAAGATTATAACAACATGATGAGCGCATGGAAACAAAGAGAAAAACGCGACGGAATTGTGCTTAGATGGGTCGATTTAAAAATGCCTATTGAAGATAAAAATGCTATTATTCAACAATATACTTCCTTATTCAATCAACGAACAAAAATCGTCCATATCACTCACATGATCAATTGGAATGGGCAAATTCTTCCCGTCAAAGAAATTGCTGAAATCGCACATCAACAAGACATTGAAGTAGTCGTAGATGGAGCACATACTTTCGCACAATTTGATTATAACATTCCTGATTTAGGCTGTGACTATTTTGGTACCAGTTTGCACAAATGGTTATGTGCTCCTTTTGGTACTGGTATGATGTATGTCAAAAAAGATAAAATAAAAAACCTCTACCCTCTTTTTGCAGCTGAAGATCCAGAAAGTGATCGAATTGATAAATTCGAAGCTTTCGGCACCCGCTCCCTTGCTATTGAAATAGCAATCGGTCATGCCATTAACTTTCATCAAATGATTGGTAGTGAAAGAAAACACCAACGATTACTTTATCTAAAAAACTACTGGATAGATCGCATCAAAGATCATCCTAAAGTCCATATTCATACTTCCCAACATCCTGCTTTCGGTGGAGCTATTGGACTCTTTTCCATTGAAGGCAAAACACCAAATGAAGTTCAAAAACTACTACATAATAAGCCAAGAATTCATACTGTTGCCATCAATCATACTTCCATACATGGCGTTCGGATTACTCCAAATGTATATACACTAATCAAAGAGTTGGACAAACTAGTAAAAGAAATTCTTAAAATAGCCAATGCTAACTAAGCATTAGTCAACCTCTACAAAATACAAACTCATCTCTTTTTAAACATTCATTATCAACTAGTTAGATTAAATCAAACAATAAAAACAACCTACCTTCTCAATATCTTTTCCAATCCCCTTTTTCTAAAAAAAAACGTTGCATTTATTCTATCCGTTTTATCGTAACAAATGATAATAGGAAGCGTTGATACACTTGACACAATAACTTAAATTATACACTTAGCCTTTGGAAAAGAGATTTCCACTTTCAAAAATTTTCTTTTTTACGCTCTTTCTATTTTTCATTCAAGGAGCCTTCTTTTCTATTGCAAAGACTCAACCTATCCTATCGAGTGAGGCAGTCATCAAAGCACAATTAAAAGCAGCCACAAGTGATATTGAAAAGGCTGACATCTTACAAGAAGCGGCCTGGAATAATAAAAACTCCAACCCTACTACAGCCTTCCAATATATCAATCAATCAATCGATATAGCAGAAAAAATCTATTATAAAAAAGGGATGGCTAATGGCTATCATACCAAAGGAATGTTGTATTGGTATAGAAGCGATCATCAACTAGCTTCTGAATTTTTCTTTAAGGCCCTGAACTTACGAAAAGAAATAGAAGATCATGTTGGCCTAGCTCGATCATACAATAACATTGGTAATATTTATTTTCAACAGAAAAACTATAGGGACGCTCTTTCGTATTATCAAACGTCATTGAACATTAGACGTGATATCAAAGACAGTATTGGTTTAATATATTCTTACAATAACATTGCAGATGTTTTTGTAAAACAAAAAAAACATAAAAACGCGGTATCTCAATACAACAAAGCATTGACGATCGCTATTGAAAAAAAATATACTGATGGAGAAGCTTTTATCAACAGTAATTTAGGGGCTTTTCAGTTACAAATGAAAGCTTATCAGCCTGCTTATCTATATTTTGAAAATGCTTACGCTTTATATCAAAAATCTAACAATAAAAATGGAATTGCACAGAATTTAAATTTCATGTCTAATATTTTAATTGAGCAAAAAAATGATTTTCCTAAAGCTATTAGCTTTGCTAAAAAAAGTCTAGAGATTGCAAAAGAAATCCAAGCCACTCAGATCAAAGCCACAGCATATAGTAACCTCTCCAAAGCAAATGCACTACTCAATAATTTCAAAGATGCTTATGTTTACGAACAACTCTTTCGCAGTAGCCAAATGGAAATTTTTGACGAAAAGTCCCGTAGAGCCGTTATTGAAATTCAGTCTAAATATGAGAATGTAGTTCAAAAAAATGAACTGTTGGTCAAAGAGCAAGAGATCATGGCAAAAAATAATTCAATAGGGCTTATTTTTATTTTTATCATCTTTCTCTCTATATTTTTTATTTATTCCAAATGGAGATATCAAGAAGAGGCTTATGCCGTTTTATCTCAAAAAAATCAAGCTCTAATTAATTCCAATGAAGCTTTGGAAAGGTTCGCTTATGTCTCTTCGCATGATTTAAAAGAACCACTTCGTTCTATTGGTTCTTTCAGTACTTTATTGAAAAGACGTTATTTCAATTTATTGGATGAAGATGGAAGAGACTACGTTAATTTTATTGTAAAAGGAGTCGATCAAATGTATCATCTACTAGATGATTTATTGGAATATTCTAAAATCATTCATAAAAAAGATGTCCCTTTAAAATCTGTTAATTTAAATCATGTGTTGGATTCAGTTCAACAATCCTTAAGTCACTCTATCGAAGAGAAAAATGTGAAACTACAGATTGATGCACTTCCTATCATAACGACTAATAAAACTCAAATGCATCAGTTATTTCAAAACCTGATCAACAACGCCATTAAATTTAATGATAAAGAATATCCCGCTATTGATGTTCAATGTCAAATGGAGGAAAAAGCTTATCTCTTTATAGTAAAAGATAATGGTATTGGCATTAAAGAAGAATATCAAAACAAGATTTTTGGTGTTTTTCAAAGACTTTCGAAAGGAGAATATCCTGGAACTGGAGTCGGTTTGGCCATTTGCCAAAAAATTGTAGAGCAACACAAAGGTGAAATCTGGGTGGAATCTGTAGAAGGAAAAGGAAGTGCTTTTCATTTTCGAATTCCTGAATTAGACAATTAAGGACCATTAAAACAATAAGGTATAAACCTTTGAACCTTCTTTTTACTTCGCTCTTTGTCAAAAATTCTCATCACACTCATCCATTTACAAACGATTACAAACGGCATTAGGCGATTATTGAACGACTCTGATTCACGCTTCTCCTAGATTTGTGGGGTCAATATTATTAATTAACCACAAAGACGCTCACTTGCGTTCACCCACAAACATTATGGATATCATGAATAACATTAAAAATCATGTACAACTCATCGGACATATTGGAAATGATCCAGAAGTTCGCCAATTTCCCAATGGTAGTCTTATGGCTAAGGTATCTCTTGCCACCAACGAAGTTTACAAAAATAAAAAAGGAGAAAAAATAACCAATACGGACTGGCATCGGCTCACCGCTTGGGGAAAAACTGCGGAGCTGATGATCCAATTTTGTACGAAAGGAAAAGAGATAGCCATCATTGGAAAAATAACTTACAACACTTATCAGGATAAAGAAGATCAAAAACGGTACGTCACTAATATTGTAGTCAAAGAGTTTTTAGCTTTAAGCAAAAGAGAAAAATCAGATATTCCAATGCAAGCTCAAGCGTAAATTTTCATCAACTTTTGAAACCGCCTGATGATCAATCGGGCGGTTTCAAAATGATTTAAATATTCTTTGATTTCAAATTTTCGAATCAGTTATCTCTTTTTCAACCATTGTAAAATTTCTCCGCTTTTCTTGGAGGCAATTCCTTTTGGCAACTTGATTTCTGTAGCTGCTTGCATGTCAATCACAACTCTTTTTTCCGCAGGAGCGGATAAGTCTTTGAAAATTAAATAGCGATTATTTCGAGCACCATCTGATAATGAAGGATTAATCTTAAGAGGCTTTTTAAATAATACTTGTAGTTCCATAGCATCTTCATCTTCATTCATTGAAGGAATAATTCCCTGATAAGTATCCGAATCTTGTTGAACTAAAAACAAGGTATTGTATTCAAACATTTCATCTTGCATCGTAAACTCAGCCACTCCTCGTAGTGCCTTAGGTTTTGTTTTGTTTTCAATATCAAAAGCATAAGCACCCAAATCTTGAGCATAACCAAATAAAAAATGATCCCAAACCTTTAATCCCAATGGCAGACCAGATTGAGCATCCTCCCCTACTCGTTCTTTAAAATAAGTAGGCTCCATTTTAGGCAGCATTTTTTTATTCACTACATCACAACAAAAAGTATATTCGAAACCAGAAGTACAAACGACTTTATTTTGGGATTCATAAGTTTCCTTAAAAATATAATATGGAAAATCCGGGCTGCGATTAACCGGTAATAAATGCCGACTTGCCAGCTCGCAAGTTTTCGTATCATACATATCAAAAATTCTATAGCTTTCGCCAAAATCAAGATAAGCTTCACTAATAGAATCCGTAGAGATACCAACCCAAATATCTTGATCCTTGATCCATAGATCATTTTCTTCCATCATCTTCCCTTTCGCTTTACAATTATTGACTTTACTTTGTGCTGAATACTGGTCCACTCCATCCTCTACTAACGAAGAAGCCTTTGTCGTACTATCTATTTCTGCCCCAGGAACAATCGTTGATGGAGCACTTGAATTAGGTTTGACATCCGTTTGTTGATGAGTCTCTGTATTATTGGTCGTGTTTGTTTCACAAGCCAATAAACCAATAAGCAACAACAGTAGTAAGGTTTTGATTAATTTCATAAATCTTAATATTTAAAACGGAAGTTAGTACTAGTTTATCAGTTTATGAAAATTTGTCCAACAAAATATAGATAATCGTAAATTCCCAAAAAGCTATTGAGAGGATTGAAGTGTTTTTTGATCACTGGTCGTTGGATATTCTTTTACCTACTTTTCAAAATCAATCACCACTGGAGCATTGACCACTTGATAAGCAAGATTAACTACACTCGCATTGATAAAAGTAGTGCCTGCTTCTTCTTTAATCCCATAAGCCTCATGGATATGTCCAAAAACATGATAAGCAGGTTGAACCCTTTTAATCGCCGCTAATAAATCTTCACAACCAACCGCTTCGCCTCTAGCTGTTTTATCACCAATACCCAAAGCGGGACCATGGGTCACCAATATATCAATATCTGAAGGAATCGCCTCCCAATATTTTCGAATCTGTGATCCACGTTCTCGATTAAAAGCCCAATTAAAAAAATAAGGTGTGATCGGTGATCCCCAAATTTTAATGCCATCAATTTCAATCATTTCATCTTCCAGATAAACAAAATCATTGGTCAACATTTGTCGAAAAACAGCTGGTTGTTTCTCCAATAAAAAATCATGGTTTCCTCCAATAAAAATTTTATGCTTAATCGGTAAGGATTTAAACCAATCCAAAAATTTTGTAATTTCACTGATTGTTCCTCGGCTAGAAAGATCACCTGCATGGATCAACATATCCGTTTCTGGCAATTCAAGTTGATCATGCAAACCGTGGGTATCGGAAATAAAAGTGATGCGCATTATTGGTTATTGGATTGGATATTGGATATTGGATATTGGACTCTAATGATCTATTCGCTTGGATTTTTTAAAATGGCGTTTTTTTAGGCGAACACGTTTTGCTTTTTGTTTGATAAATTTTGTTTTTTCGGAGGCGATATAAAGGGTTTTGTCATTCAAAAAATCAATGGATTCCATTTGAGTCGCTAAAATAAAGCCTGGAGCTTTCTTTTTATAAATATTCCCTTGTAAAAATCGACTTCCTGAAAAATCTCGAATCAAATAAATACTTGCAGCAGACCATGGAATAAAACCTAAAACTTTTTTATAAGTGTAGGCTATGAGGCCAACAGTTTTTTTATCCCGACTAATCGCTGCACCAGTTACTACTCTATTTTTCAAATAAATGCTATCCACTAAAATGGCTTCGTAATTCCCTGGCCGAGCTGGTAATACATAATGCTTGGTAAAATAGTTTCCTACTTGCAATCTATTTTTGGAAAATAAATGAAGCGAATCCTGAAACCAGAAAAACCCCTCCATATTGAAATTCCAATTTTCTTTAGTGGGTGGAAAATATTTTTGATCTGGATAGGTAAACGAAATTGAATCTATTTGATCTTTATCAGAATCGTAAATATATATTTTTAAATCTTGCCGTTGATTGAGATTGTTGCCAAAATCGCCAATATAAATTCGCCCATCATCATCACTGGTGATATCTTCCCAATCTTTATTTTTTATCGTATTCAATTTAATTTCCCGTAACAAATTTCCTCGACCATCGGTTTGATACAAAACAGGATTACTACCTCCATCATTGTGCCACCACATTTTTCCTGGTACTTCAATATATAAGCCAGAAACTTCATTCAAATAATTAGGCAACCTTATACATTTTTTATTGTCTTTCTGACCAGAGGTCAGTAAAGGAAAAAAGAATAGTATGGCCAAGAATAACAAGTCAAAAGGGATTCGTTTTTCCATGCTCAAATCTAAGAAGATCATTTCAAAGCCAATAAATGTTTCCCGATTATTATTTTAATCGTTTAGGATCATGTGAATAATAACTTATAACAAAGGTGAAGAATTGTTTTTTCTTTAAT
>CAYTVR010000049.1:0-35592 GCA_964441245.1 uncultured Saprospiraceae bacterium
CTGTCTGTCTGTCTGTCTGTCTGTCTGTCTGTCTGTCTGTCTGTCTGTCTGTCTTACTAAATCATGTTTCATATTGCCAATATGAAGTTCGATATTTTATGAAAAAGAAAAAAGATATGATAGCAGCGGCTTTGAGTTAATTTAAGGACTAAGCACTATAGCCATGTTTGTACGCATTGTTCTAGGTCGTTTTTCTTTTTGTCTAAGAAAGTTATTTTTCATTCCATTCAATCATTTCTTCATAATTTTTTTCCAAGCTTACATCAAGTTCACATAGTTGTTTGTAATTCAACTCTTTTTCTTCCAAAAGATATTGAACTACTAAAGCATATTTATAATAACTAAGTATTTGTTTTGTACCATCTTCGAGTTCAAATACTGGTATGCCAGTTTGTTCTTTATTTTTTTCTATTAAGTATTTCCCTATTTTGGTTTTTAATTCACCATCATTCTTGAATTCTCTAGCTATATATTCAGCATGTCCTTCCAACTTCCAATTAAGTTTGCCAATGGTACTTTTTATCACATAATTTAAGTCGGTTTGATATTGTAAATTATGTGTGAATTCATGTGCCAATAGCCAAGTCAGATTGAATTTCCTAAGTTCATGATTATTTATTCCCCATTGGAATTCTGTAAGGTTTTCATTGAATTTTGGTTTGCAATTTTTGAAAATTGTTTTATTTAAAACTGCATATGCATTTGTTTGTCCTATTAAAGGATTAATTTTTGGATATAGGTTATCATCATTCATACACAATTCTATCAATGTTTCTTCAGTAAACAACTCTGATTTTCTTATAATACCTATTGCATTTTTAATTACCAATTCTGTTTGTTCTTCTAAATTTTGATTATGATAAACAGTGACAATGTCAAATTGGGTTTTATTAGCATATGATAATGAGGGATTTAACAGGAATAAAATCCAAAACAGGAAGCTGATAATTAATATGGAAAATGAACTTAGAATTACTTTTTTTAAAATTTTGATCATAATATTTTTATTTTTTTGTTACGACTTAGGTGTATATGAATTTTTAAATGACTTATTATTCTTAGCTTGATATTTATAAATTTATTACTTGCGGTGTAACTCCACTCTAAAATAATAAAATCTAGTTGATATTATTTATTCAACTAGATTTAAACGCATTTGATTTGATTATTATAACACTCAGCTAGAGGAAGAAGAGGAAGAAAAAACGATATTGTTTTCTTGTAATTGTTCTGAAATAAGATGTGGTTCCATACTTGTCTATATGATAGAAAAAGAGGAGTCTATAATTTGGGAAAATTTCAAAAACACAATGGGAATTGACTATGACGGAACGCAAGCCATTGAATTTACCAGAAAGAATTATGAAATTTTTTTACTAGCTCTTTTAGAAAAAAAGATAGGTTAATTCTTCTCGAAACAAATAGCTATGATTGGTGAAATTCGTTTTTTCAATGATTCCATTTCTGCATTAAATTCATGCAACCGAATCACATCAGTATTTAATAAGCGATGGACATTCAAATACTTATTTTTGATATCTTCTAATAAAGAAAGTTGATCTAAAGAAGACTGATGGACTGGATTAGATTTGATCAATTCGATAAGTTCCAATAAATTATTATTAGCTAAAAGCAGATCAATGTTATTCTGGAAATTCAATCGATCTTTAGCCATGTTTTTAATGTGATTCATATCAATCAATTCTGGCCGGATTCTACTTTTAGAACTTTGATATATGTTTTCAATAATTAACCAATTCGGTTCTTCAGAAAGTAAATAAGTTTGTTGATTGATAGATTCGTAATTGTATTGTATTTTTTTACTGATCGGGTCGACCCAACATATTTTCCAATACTCATCTGTTTTGATGACAGCATTAGTTGAAAATAAACTATCCACCTTTACAGATAATAATCTGAAATTAGAACCTTGATTTTGAATATCCAACACCCACCCATATTGTATTTTATGTTTTAAATTATTTTCGATCGCTAGGAATGCTGATTGCTGCGGATCATAATATCTAGACAATTCTGAATGATAATTGATTTCTTTTTGATTGATAGAAGCATAAGTTTCGAATTCAACTCGTAAGGCTTGCTCAACCAAGTCTTTTAAATACTGTTGAAGTAAATCAGTGGAACTGATGTTTTGATGATAAAATTGAGAAATATAATTATCGATCTTTTTTAGCTTTTCTTCTTTCGCAGGTCCTTTATAATAGGTAGCTTTACTTCGAAATCGAGTGAAAAAATCTTTAAATAAGGTAAATCCTTCTTCATGTAAATTGACATAGTTACAAATATCCTGATAAGAAAAACCTTTGTTTTGAAGCGTATTCACCTTTTCGAGAATATTTTTACGGATGCCATTATAGTTTACCATAGATCAAAAATACAACACTTTTAGGATTCGTTGTGGTTTTTGTTGTGGTTTTCTAATTAATATTATTATTAATATTTACAAATTTGATTTTGAATGATGTATTAGTAAGTGTAATGTTGTAATATTTAGCTAGCATTTCTCTACACCATTATTCAGCTGTTTATATTATAAGTTGTAATCCCAAGGACAAAATTCTGTTTCACAGAAAGTCTTAAAATCAAAGATGGTTTTATTTTAAGGTGAATAACCTAAAAAAACCAAATGGATTTTTATCCATCGATCAAAAAGTGTACTAAATACTCTCTCAGACAAAAGACCTCCTCAACTTCAAAGAGGAAGGTCTTTTGATTTTAACAAAGACAAAACAAACAAAACATAGCACATTTTTAACGAAAAGAAAGATGGCATGCAATTAATAAATATTTTTGTTGTCTTATAAGAGAAACTATTGTCTAAAAAAATTTAGTTGTAAATGTTTCTTTTATCTATTGAAATTATTGCATACCAAAAATGACCAAAATGAAAATGCTAATCTCTAGGCACATCACCGTGTCCCTTGTCCTATTGTCCTGTCTTTTGTCTTCTCTTCAGGCGCAAGATCAAATTACTGGAATACTAAAAAATAATTCTGGAGAACCACTTTCCTATGCGAATGTTTTATTGCTGCATCCTGGAGATAGTACTTTGGTCTTAGGAAATGTTTCCGACGAAAAGGGGAAGTATATTTTAAATAATATCCCTACTGGTGAATATTTTATCAAAGTGAGTATGATCTCTTATCTTGACTTTTTTTCTGAAAAAATAATTTTGAAAGAAGGAGAGGAGACTTTTCAAATGTCAGATATTGTCATGAAAGAAAATACGACTCAATTAGAAGAGGTTCAAATAATAGAGAAAAAGGTATTGTTTGAACAAAAAATTGATCGGATGGTAGTGAACGTAGCGAATAGTATTACCTCTGCAGGGACGACTGCTCTGGAAGTGCTCAAACGTTCACCGGGCGTATTAGTCAATCCTCAAACTAATTCCATTAACATG
The DNA here is from genome assembly GCA_964441245.1 of uncultured Saprospiraceae bacterium. Taxonomy (GTDB): domain Bacteria; phylum Bacteroidota; class Bacteroidia; order Chitinophagales; family Saprospiraceae; genus JALZUU01. Next base: position 3,425 of record CAYTVR010000049.1, read on the forward strand.
AGTGGAAAAGATGGGGTAGTAGTGATGATGAATGGAAAAATATCACGAATGCCCATGGACGCAGTAGTACTGATGTTGGATGGAATGAGTTCAGACAATATTGAAAAAATAGAATTGATCCATACACCACCTTCTAATTTTGATGCAGCTGGCAATGCTGGTTTTATCAATATCGTTTTGAAAAAAAATCAGAACGAAGGATTAAATGGAGGTTTCTCTGTTAGTGCAGGTTATGGTAGAAAAGAAAAAGCGGGTGCTTCTATCAATTTAAATTATCGAAAAAATAAAGTCAATATCTTTGGAGATTATTCTTGGAAGTACAACAAAATATATCAGTTTTTCTCCAACTTTCGAAGTTTTGAATTTGATGGAACTAAGACGGAAAATTCTGGAGGAAGTGATCGAGACGCTTATACACATGTGCACAATGCTCGCTTAGGAATTGATTATCAAGTGAGTGATAAAACCATTGTTGGTGGACTTGTTTCTTGGATGGATCGATACTGGAAGATGGATGCCCTTAACGATGTTCGAATCTTTGAAAATGACCAACTAATTAGTCGAATCAATATTCCTAATGATGAAATCAATCATTCCTTTAATTTTTTGACCAACATCAATGTACAACATCAAATTTCAGAGGATCAGAAATTAAATGTTGATTTGGATTATGCTTATTTTGATAATGATAACCCAAGTAATTATACCAATGAATTTTATGATGGAACTGAAAATTTTTTAGATGCAAATCAACTCCGAGTCGCTAAAAAAACACCTATGAATATTTGGGTTGGAAAAATAGACTACACTAGAAAATTTGGTGAAAAAGTTATTTGGGAATTAGGCGCGAAAGCCACCTCGACCACCTTTGATAATGAAGTACTCGTTGAAGAATTGATTCAAGACGAATGGGAAGTTGCTCCTAAGTTTTCTTCTTTGGCCATGATGACAGAAAAAATAGCCGCCACTTATTCTGCATTGACATGGAAAGTAAATGCCAAAACAGATTTGAAAATTGGACTTAGATACGAATATACAGATGCCAATTTAGGAACTGTAGAAGAACCCAATATCGTTGATCGACAATACAGTAATCTATTCCCAAGTCTTTTTATGGCGAACAGAATCAATGAAGAAAATCAAGTTCAATTTTCGTACAGTCGGCGAATCAATAGACCTAGTTTTAGTCAACTAGCGCCCTTTTTTATTTTCTTTGATCCGAATACCGTCGGTACTGGAAATCCTAGTTTACAGCCGTCTATTTCAGACGCAGTAAGAGCGACCTATATTTGGAAAACATTTCAACTGGGTTTACAATATAGTTATACGGATGGCTTTATAGGTCGCTTCCAACCTGAGGTTGATCCTGAAACAAATACACAAGTGAATGCGGCTAAGAATTTTTTAAATCAACAAACAGCTTCCGCAACGATTTCTTTTCCTATTCCAATAACAGATTGGTGGGAAATTAGAACAAGTTGGACCGGACAGTGGTCGGAGATTAATGATGATCTGGATGGACAAATGTTATCATTTTCTCGAAAGAGCTGGTATATGAATGGTTCATCTAATTTTAAGTTGCCTAATAAATTTTCTGTTGAAGTTTCTGGTAGATATTCATCTGCTCAATATTTTGGAACCGTACTCTGGGAGGCTTTTAGTTCGGTCGATATTGGCATACAAAAAGAATTTGAAAACAATAATGGAATTTTGAGATTTGGAGTGAGTGACCTCTTTATCGGAAGCAATTGGACGGGTAGTTTACAGGATCCTAAAATTGATTTTAGGTATGAAGGATATTATGGAATTGGAGAGCGCTTATTTCGATTAACTTACTCTAAACGTTTTGGAAATAATAAACTCAAAGGAGCTAGAAAAAGAGCCACCGGATCAGCCGAAGAGCAACGTCGAGCGAATTAAAGAATACCAGAATCCCTAACTCTTTTTTTTAAGATCGACCTATGTCAGCCCTGATGATTCGTTCTTCATTTTGTATAAAACAGTTCTAGTATTTTGATAAAGAAGTAATTGAATTTTGAATACCTATCTATCGCGAACTTCACATTAGAAGGCTCATTCAAAATTCAATTATTCGTGCATTCAATTATTCCAGTATTCAAAATTATAATTAATTCAGACTTATTCCAGAATAAAATGCACCAAAAGAAAACCAATAACCCATAAACGCATTGGGTAATTCTAAACTAGTATTGACTCGAGGACCTGCAACAATTTTACCGGATATATCCAGTTGATTTCCGGCATCATCTATTGCAATGATAGGGAAGTTATCAAAATTTATATCCAAATTGTTGAGGCCATTATTGTAAAATGCCACTATGAAATTATGGGATTTAGAACCTATAACTAAAAGTTCTCTTCCACCCAAAGAGGCTTCAATTACTTTTGGAGATTGAAAATCGTTGATACTAAAAGCCTTATTATTCCCATTATCAATAATACCTAAAACACGTTCTTTAGCTGGTAGTCGATCATCTTTTGGCTTGACCGGAAATATAATGTTATTATGGTTTGTTCGATAATCTCCATAGGGATACTGACCGTAATTTCGATTAAAACCGGTGTCGGTACTCATGACTTTTGTGTTAGGATACATGGCTTTCCAAGTAGCCCAAGTGGTCTCAATAATTGGGTGAGTGTTGATCTCTGTATTAATTAATTCTCCGTTGACACAATTCATGGCAATTTGAGACCAGTAACTATCCGTTTCTCTATCGTAAGGGATTAAGTTGGTATTATATAATTTTCCACTGACACCAAATGTCGTTGTTTTTCCATTGATGTTTCGGTCCCAAGCAATAGCGGTTCCTGTAAGTGGACAATAGGTTAAAGCAATACTTAGATTTCCAATTTCGTCGTTGACAATCTCATGCCAATCTAAAATTTGATGTGGGTAGGCTTTCGTTTCGCCGTTGGCGATTATTCCAACAACCAAATCTTGATCATTCAAAAAGGTAACTTCTTCGGGATTTGTAAAATTGGGGTTATCGACTGATGGAATCCCATCTTTACCCGGACCACCATCATGTATCTCGTTAAACGGAATAAGCCATTTGTTTTGAGCAATTGCACCATCGTCCTTTTTACTACAAGTTAAAAAAAGAGTGGCTACAAAAATGATAAGTAAATTTAGATTTTTCACTGGATTGATTTTAGGTAGTTATGTTAAAATGAAACTGAATCCCTATTGAGTAATCAGTTGTGATTTGTAATCCATTTAGATTTTGATAAATAGGTATTTCACCATACATCCGAAACGACCACTTCTCATCAGGCCGTACTTGAATACCAATGGGGACGTTTAACCAATATCCACCACTATTTGGTGCGTTTATTCCTTGTTCTTGATTGGGATCAGAATGCCTCCATCGGAGACCTAATTCAGGAATTAAAAACCAAGTTCCAAGCAAAGTAGAATAGTTAAACGCCGTTGTGAATTGTGTTTCATTACCAAATGAAAATTGACGACCAGCAATTTTATCCGGATCGCCAAAATGATTGTTCGTAGAATTGTATCGATAAGAAAAAGACGTTTGATTAGAAAGGTTTTGGATGAAAATATGTGGTTTTTCGAAAGCAATTCGACCAATAAAATCTACCGTCCCACTTCCGCTTTGCATGTCTGGCGAAAGTACGATGGCTCGATCATCACGAATGTATTGTTGACCCGTTGGTATTTTGATGCCTCCCATAAATTTGATACTATATTCTTTTTTACTATAAACAACATACTGACTCAAAAAAGTCAGATCCCCTAATCCGGTAGCATTTTCACTTTGACTAGCGGTTTCTCTGCTTTGAATAACCAGCGGAAGCATCAGACTAAATCCCCATTTTTTATTGAGATTAAAATCAGTTTTTAATAACAGGTTGTGGCCGTTTCTTTTTCTTGGATCGTTTTTTAAAATTTTATTATTATCGACTAATCGATTCACACTTTTATACTCGTAACCAAGATTGAACGAAAGCGTTTTTGATGCTGTTGACTGAATATCAAATGAAGAAGTAATCGGTGCACCTGCAGAACAACAAGTTTGAGCACTTATTTTCAAAATGTTTAAAATAAACAGACTTAAGAGAACAATATATTTCAAGTATAATTTCATTTCTTTATACCCAAAGTTATTTAACATCAATAAAAAAAAATGTCCTAGTTGATACAAATCAAGCGCTATTTTAAAATAATACTAGTTACAGAGTGATCGGATTCTTAAAATTAAATGACCATTCCTTTTATTCTGATGTTCAAGTTTTTAATTAAATTGAATTCAGAAACATGAATAAATACCCAATGCCAAAAGACAAAATATTTTTTATTGCGATTTTGCCATCTATTGAAATTCAAGACGCAGTTAATGACTTCAAGCAAGAGGCGGCTCGACTTTTTGATTCAAAAAAAGCATTGACTTCTCCTCCGCATATTACCTTAGTTCCTCCATTTAAATGGAAAGAAGACAAGATTTTAAAGTTGAAAAAAACGCTAAGCGCTTTTGCTGAAAAGCAAAAAATAATCAATTTAGAATTGAATGGATTTGATGCTTTTGAACCACACGTTGTTTTTATTGATGTAATCAAAAATGAACTGCTTATTAGTTTGCAAAAGAACCTAGTACATTTTTTGACAGACGAAATAAATCTTGTTTCTGATCGGCCAAAACGAGAATACCATCCACATATGACGATTGCATTTAAAGATTTGAAAGCCGCTATTTTTCCTAAAGCAATAGCGCATTTTTCTAAAATAGAATTTAAAAGAAAATTTGAGGTGGATCGTATCGTATTATTGGAACATAGGGATAAACGTTGGCAAGTGGATCAATCTTTTTTATTTTGATGAGATCAAATCTTTTGTAAGCTACGTTTTTTATGTTGAAAAGAAATTTTGAAAGCCTGAAATAAGTACTAAATCCTAATATTTTCTATTAGTGGGCAATTCAGCATTCACTCATTCTCGGAGTCAAAATTAATGTTTTAACTTAATAAATTGTTCATGTGATTCGTACAGTTGCTCTTCGGTGTATAGTAAGTCATTGACGGTGACTAGGAACATTTTTTTGTGTATATATTCTGATGAACTGATTCCTTGATAGATCAAATCAGTTAAGCGTTCAAACTTCATTTTCATATTACTTTTATCTTCCTCAATATTACTCAAAATAGAAATCTTATCATATTCAATCAAATCGATTCGATTGTTCACTAAAGCTTTCCAAGCATTATTTCTAATACTTGCACCTGGAATCCCTCCGACTTTGTTGATCAACTCTCCAATAGTTATTTCTGGATCCTCTATGTGATAATTGATGGTATCTAATAGTTGCTGATGGCTTTCTATGACTTCTTGTAATTCCGTATGATTCTCTTTTAATTCCTCCGTAATAGAACTCAACACTGAATTAATGAATTTTTGATCATCATAACTTTGTTTCCAGTTATTGATAAATAAGGCGATGAGTATTCCTAGGATCACAGGAATCATTTCTTTGAAAAGGGTTTGAATTTTTTCTTTCATACTGTTTGCGGACGATTTGAATGAGACTTCTTTTTTACTGTAAAATAAACTTACCCCATTGATTATTTGCTATTTTACTTTTATATCTAGAGATATATTTATATTTTGGGATTTTAGGAAAAACTAAAATATTTCCACTAAAATAATCAAAGACCTGTTCATTTACCCGCCAAAAGCCTCAGGTCTAAATTTGATTTTTTCAGGATAGATTTGGTCTCATTTGAGCAAAAAACCTAAAAAACGTCTATTTTTACATAAAAATGCAAGATATTATACAGTTTGGCCCAATTTTAAGAACTTTTTCTTAAAGTCATGAGGGGAAATGCCTTTTAAAGGTGTCTTACTATTGGCTTGGCTTTACTTATAAATATTATAACACACTACAAAGTTCTTTTTCAAACGAATTATAATCCGCTGATTGGTTCTTTTTTATCTATGCGGCACAATTTTTTTGTGCCCAATTGACTACAAAAGTTACTTATTCATGCCTCCTTATTCATTTGATCAAGCCTTTCAGAACCAAAGGTCGAATGTTTGATATAGCTTCAATACAGTATAACTCAGAAAATCCAGCATTAATTGCCGTACTTTTTACCGTACTATGTGCACTCTCTTTGGGAGTAATCATTGCTTTTACCTACGAAAAAACGACAAGAAATGTAGATCGTCCAGATCATTTTCTACAAGCCATGGTACTCGTTACCATCGTGGCAGCTACCATTATTCAAGCCATTGGTGATAGTGTCGCTCGTGGTTTAGGAATGTTAGGAGCTTTGTCTATTATTCGATTTCGGACTACGGTCAAAAGCCCGCGTAATATTGTTTTTATTTTTGGAGCAATAGCTGCAGGGATAGCATGTGGTGTTTTTGGTTTTTTGATTGCCGTTGTTGGAACTTTGGCTTTTTGTATGACCGCTTTTTTACTACGGTTTTCCTCTTTTAGTCAGAAAAAATCACTACTAGGAACATTGAGATTACAACTTCCTATCGACTATGAAGATTTTCCAGAATTAGAGAAAAAATTGAATGTCTTTTGTAAAGACTATGTTTTGGAAAGTTATAAAGTTTTTTCTGGTGAAAAAAAGGCAGGTTTGTTGTTATACGAATACCGACTCAAATTACGAGATTCCAGCAAAGGAGGACATTTAATGCAAGGGCTAAAATCATTGGAAGGTGTAAAAGTTCTTGGCTTAGTTTTTCAAAATAAAGCATTTGATAATATATAAATGATGAAAAGATTTAACCTACTTTATTTCGCTATTATTCCAATTGCTTATTTGTTATTTCAAATGAATACGGAGTTTGGAAAGTCTACTGCTTTCTTTTACGGTTTTGCCGAAAATAAAGAAACGGAATTGAGCCACGATCAAGCTGTTTTGATTTCTAAAATATTGGTGACCCCGGGTCAAGAGGTGAAGGAAGGACAATTATTGATGGAAGTCCAGCAATCGGCTATTGATTTTAAATTGGAGAATATCAGTCATGATTTACAAAAATTAGAAGTCATTGCTTTACAGCAAAAACAAGAGATTCGAGACCAAATTAATCAATTGAAAATCAGAAGAACAACAAAGGTCGCAGAAATTGAATCAGAAATCAAAACATTAGAATCGACCATCGATTACAATAAAAGTTTGCTAAAAGATTTAAAAAGTTTTGATGGAGTTGCCTTAGAAGAAGATACCAATGATCCGAATACGATTAAATTAAATGCACTCAACGAAAGCCTTGCTTTAATCACAGAGCCCATTGATGTAGAAATCAAACAACTCGAACAAGAACTTTCAACGATTAAAACACCTTCTGTTGTACAACAGCAAAAGCTGAGAAACGAAATAAAATATTACCAAAACGAACAAAATAAATTGGCCATACTTGCTCCTTCTGATGGTTTGATCGGGAATATACTTTGTAAAGAAGGAGAAAATATTTCTTCCTTTTCAACACTTATTAATTTTTATGAACAAAACCCAACTTTAGTTAAAGGATTCGTTCATGAAAGCTTGATTTTAGAAGTACAAGTTGGGGATAGCTTAAAAGTTTCTTCCAGTTTACATACAAGTCAACAAATCACGGGAGAAGTAATAGGTTTGGGATCACGGATCGTAGAAATTCCAGAACGTTTACGAAAAATTCCAGACTTTAAAACCTATGGTCGAGAAGTATTGATTCGAATACCTGCAACTAATCCATTCTTACAAAAAGAAAAAGTGATGCTCAATTCTTTTGTTGAGGAATCATCCAACCCTTTGGTAAGAATGCTAGCACCGTTTTATAGAACCAATAAAAAAGAAGAGAAGCAAATTAAAAATGTTTTTAGTTCAAAAGCAGTACTCAAATAATACAATTAAAGACTTTCTACATGAATATTGTAGTGGGAAGTAAAAAAGAAATTAGTACTATGATTCGCTTTTTCTCTCTTACCTTGATGCTCTTGATTACTTATACGAGTAATGGACAATCAGTTATTTCAAGTTACCAACTACTTGCTGGACAAATAGACTCCACCTTAATTCAATCGCTTCAAAACAGTCAGGCCTATCTAGCTAATACCAATCAAGACATGCCTTTGATTAACAAATTAGAATTTAGATCAGAAACCGATGAGCTAAATATTGCCCGCCAGGAATACGTTTTTAGAATGAGTTTTAATGGTAAAAAAAGCCGAGAAGCACAGACCCAAGTGACTAAAAGCCAAAGTCGATTATACGGATTAAAAGAACAACTGCTCGAAGAAGATCAAATGATCGAGCGTTATGAACTCATTACCGATTGGCATTATGCTCAAGAAGAATTGATCGGTTTGATGGATAAAAAAATCTTGCTAGAAGATAAGAAAACAGTTTATCAAAAAATGCTCAATAGCTCCTTTGATTTCAATATTGAAAAACTATTGAAGGTAGAGGAGAGTTTACAAGAGATTGAGCGAAATGTATTACAGCTAAAATATAAAAAATCATTTATCATTCAGCAGTTATTACCCACCCAAGATGTGGAAAGTCAGCTTCGGCTAGATTCGTCTAAGTGGATCTCTTTAGGAAAAATGGAAGAATTGTTGGAAGAAATTATTTTGTTAAAAAATCCAACTCTAGATCAAATGATTCAAGAGGAAGAAGTCAATTTTGCGCAGATAGAATATAATGTTGAAAAAGCAGAGGGCAAAAAAATCTTAGATTTTTTACAAGCAAAATACGCAGGAAGAGATAAATTGGGTTTTGAAAAAGAATGGTCTTTGGGTATCGGAATTAACATTCCTACCAAATCTTCAACACGTGTCAAAATGAATGAAGCTACCTTGAAGATTTTTGATGAAAAATATAAAGACAAAGAATTAGCGACTGACTTAGAACGAAAAGTGATGAGAAGCTACAATGAATTTCAATTTCTAATTCAAGAACATAAAACCATTCAACAACAAATTTCCGATAATAGATTGGAAGAAACCTTCGAAAAATATAGAGCTAAAGGTACCGTACACCCGCTTTCTCTCCTTCAAATCAAAGAAAGTGCTTTAAAAAGTAAACGAGCTTTAAAGAAAATTGAGAAAGAAGCTTGTTTTATTTTCTTAGAAATATTAGTCTACAAAGGACGATTGGCCTCATCAGAAAGGATCAATTATTTGTCGGATGATTTACATTCTTTCTAATACTTACATTTTACATAGGGGGCAAGTCTGTTTTATAGTGACTTAGTAGTATATAATCATTTATCTGTCAATAGATTATATTTATTATTTTAGATAACGCAAAACTATTCTAAGAACTACTAAAACTACAAAACATGACGAAAAAGTACTTTCTTTCCATTTTACTTCTTTCCATTTTTACTTCCTTATCAATCGCACAAGTTCATATCAACGAATATTCTGCTTCCAACTTAGAAACCTTTGTGGATAATTTTGGTAGGACAGAAGATTGGATAGAACTGTATAACACAAGTGATGTAGCCGTTGATATCAGTGGTTGGCATTTGTCTGATAAAGAAACAAAACCAGAAAAATGGGAAATTCCTGCTGGAACAATCATTCAAGCAAATGGATTCTTAGTTTTTTCTTGTTCAGGCCGAGATGGCTTTTTGAACGGAGAGTATCATACCAATTTTAAATTAGCTCAGACCAAAGCAAACGAATTCGTTTCTCTTTCTAACAGTCTTGGAGAAGTCATAGAAATTTTCCCAATGGAACTCACCTTAGTTGAAAGCTCTCGTTGTCGATCAGTGGATGGAGGAGATACATGGATGGTGAGTACCAATCCAACGAGAGGAACTTCCAATAACAATGCCCCTCAGTTTATAGGATACACTCAAACACCATCGATGAGCTTAGCGGCTGGATTTTACAGCGGATCTCAAACGGTTATGATGACCAACAATGAACCCAATTCTGTTTTACGATATACCTTAGATGGTACGAACCCAACAGAGACTTCAACAGAATATTCAGGACCGATAATGGTGACCGAAACTCAAGTGATCAAGGCGCAATCATTTAGCAATGATCCCATGATATTAACAGGGAAGATGGATTTTAACAGCTACTTTATTGATGAAGAATATTCATTAGCTGTTTTTTCTGTAGCAGCAGATGACGTCATCAATCTAGCCAATAACGTAGATGGAATTGGAGCATATATTCCTATTGGTTCTTTAGAATATTTTAATACTGATAAAGAGCGAGAAGCCACTTCTTTTGGAAGTTTGAATCGACATGGACAAGATTCTTGGGCTTTGGATCATCGAAGTCTTGATTGGATATCTAGAGATGAAATGGGTTATTCAAAAGCTGTGAAGGCTCCTTTGTTTTCCTATTCAGATCGAGATGAGTATCAAAAATTTATGTTTAGAAATTCAGGTGATGATAATTATCCTGCGATTGATGATGGTAACCATGAAGGAAGCTGTCATATTCGAGATGAGTATGTTCAGACATTATCTTTAGAAGGTGGAATGGAATTGGATACCCGTGCTGTCGAGCGAGTCATTTTATTTTTGAATGGAGAATATTGGGGCGTCTATGGAATGAGAGAAAGACCAGTTGACCATGATTATACCGATGAATATTACGATCAAGGAAAATATGAAATTCAATATTTATCGACTTGGGGATGGACAGAGCAAGAGTATGGAGGACAGAAAGCACAAGATGATTGGGAAAATTTGAGAGATTTCATTTTGGAAAATGATATGAGTGATCCCGCTAATTATGAAGTGGCTGATGACAGTATCAACTTGTTAAGTCTGATTGATTACATGGTAGCGAATTTAAATGTAGTGGCATCGGATTGGTTGAATTATAACACGGGTTGGTGGAGAGGTTTGAATCCTGACGGAAAACATAAAAAATGGGGATACATTCTTTGGGATTTAGATGCGACCTTTGATTATTATATCAACTATAGTGGAGTACCGAATATTAGCCCCGATGCAGACCCTTGTGATCTGGAAGAAATAGGAGATTTTATGGATGATTTTTTTGGCGGATACTATGGAGGATTCGAAGGAGATGTAGGACAACATGAAAAAATATTTTTTAAACTGTTAGAAGAAAATAAGACTTTCAAACAGCTCTACTATTCGCGGCAAGCTGATTTGATGAATACCGTTTATAGTTGTGAAAATATGTTGACGACTTTGGATAGGATGATCGCCGTAATCGAACCAGAAATGCCTCGACAAATTGAACGATGGGGAGGTACGATGACTGAGTGGCAAGCCAACCTTCAAAGAATGAAAGATTTTATTGAGGCACGATGTGTTTATTTTGATGATGGTATGTTAGAATGCTATGAGGAATTAAGTGGGCCTTATCAAATCACCTTATTGACTGAACCTGATGGGATTGGTGAAATTGATTTTAATACTTTAGATATAGAAGAATTCCCTTGGACGGGGGAGTATTTTGGTGGAATGGAAAATAAAATCAAAGCAAAAGTTTTCAATGAATATGAAGACGACTATGTCTTTAGTCATTGGATTAGCAATGCAGGAAACGTGATTGCTCCAGATCAATTTACCCGCAAAGCTACCTTAAGTATGAGTCAAGCAGATACCTTAACGGCTGTATTTACGGTGCCTACTTCTACGGATGAATTAGCAGCCAATTTCTCTTTCGAAGTATTCCCGAATCCAGCAAATGATCATCTGACCTTATCATATGAATTGGATGAATCCATGGACGTTCAAGTATCTTTATATTCTCTTTTAGGTCAAAAAGCAATGAGTTTTCCGAAGGCTAGCGGAAAGCGATCTGAAGGACGACATATAGAAAGATTAGCATTAGATCAATCAGCGGTACCATCAGGATTATACTTCCTAGTCGTTCAAGTGGATAATAAAGAACAAAGTTTTAAAATTAATATTGTTAGATAAGTGAGATAAATTATTTGAATAAAAATTTTGATTAGAAATGTAAATTTGATAGCCAACGCTGTAAAGTGTTGGCTATTTTTTTCTTTATAGGATTCACTATTTTATGATAAATCATTTCGATATCCTCTCTGTCCTTGTAAAGTCTTATATGCTTTAAAAATGATCTAATTAAACTTTATGCGAAAGCACAATAAAATAAATGCCTTAAAAACCTTAAATTGTCCATTAATATTGAATTAATTGAATACAATACGGTGAGAAAAAAATACGGTAATACTTGGTGGGGAAAACAATGGCTCAATGCACTAACTAATATTGATTATTCTAATCGATTGCCAAGAGGACGAACCTACGCCAACAAAGGACTAGCCTATGATATCGTCATCAAAAACAATCGAATCACAGCCAAAGTACAAGGCTCTTATTCGACTCCATATCGAGTTCAATTCACCATCCCCACATTTTCTGCAAAAGACAAAACAGGCATTATAGAGATCATTACCAACAACCCACTAAATCTCTCAAAATTATTAAACCGAGAGTTACCCTCCTCTTTAAAAAAATCCTGCGACGAAAAAGATATTCAACTTTTTCCAGATAGCTGGAATGATATCCAAGGCAGTTGTTCCTGTCCTGATCACGCAGTGCCTTGCAAACACATGGCAGCGGTATTATATCTAGTCGCCAATGAAATTGATAACAATCCTTTTCTCGTTTTTGAATTACATGATTTTGATTTATTTAAAAATTTAGAGGAGATCGGATACACCGCTGAAGGCGAAAAAGAGATCCATATTCTTTCTGCTAAATCTTTGCAACAAGCTTTTGATAGAGATTATGTTTCTAATGAATGGGATGATGAAGTTTATCGACAATTAGATTTTTCGCACATTCCAAATAATCAAGAAAATTTATTGACTATTCTTTCGGAATCGACTGTTTTTTATCCATCAGGAGATTTTAAAAAGATTCTAAAATTAGCTTATTCTGGTATCGCTAAAACATTGTTGAAAAAGAAAAAAATAGCGAAAGAACAAGAAGAGAAACTTTCTCTGATCATGGATGAGATTGAAGAGGTAGAAATTTTATTGAATGAAGAATGGGATTTTGCAAATAGTACTTTTCGTAATGGAAAAGGGCAGACCATCTTGTCTTTTGACAAAATGGAAGAACTGATCGACTACTTAGAAAAAATCCCAAATCAAGATTTTTCAAAGTTTTCTAACAGCTTAAAAAGTTTGCATCTCATTTACCAATTTGCGCTTCGTTTAGCGATGCAATCGGCGATAATTCCACAATTAATTGCTTTCGGAAAAGATCATTATAAAATTCGTTGGTTACCGGCCTTACTTAATCCTGTGATACGAAGTTTGCAAACAGGCTTAGGATCTATTGTCCGTTTAGATTTATTGTATTATAAAAAAGGAAAAGAGGTTTTAGAGCCAATTGAAGTGGATAAAATGCAAGCAACCATTTCACTTTTTTTAAATTATTTGGTGCAAAATAATCACAGATTGGATCGACGCTTTGCTGAACATGAGATCGGGCATTTATTTTTTAATGGTTCTGTTTTTCAAGCACAAACGTGGGATGCTAAAGCTTTTCCGACGGCAATTCAATTGTGGTTGAATAAATTTTACATTGTTGAAAAAGATTTTGTACCTGTGATTCAAGTCGATGAAGAAGAGTCAGGTTTTTTAGTCAATATCTCTATTTTGGACAAGAAGAGTAGCGTCAAAGCGCCCGTACCTTTAGCCAAGGTTTTGCACCAAAAAAAGTATATGAAAATGCGGATGGAAGTTCTAAGAGATTTATCCATGTTGTCAGATTATTTTCCACAGATCAATGATTTAGTCGCTTCTGCGGGAAAAGTGCCATTACTTTTTGATGCCGATCAATTTGTTGAAATCTTATTTAAAATATTGCCTACCATTCGTTTGTTTGGAATCAAAGTTTTATTACCAAAAGCATTACGCAAATTGTTTCGACCTCAGATGTCGATGAAGTTAGAAGCAGAAGAAAGCGGAGTCATCCAAAAGAAGTCATTGCTAAATATGGATGCCATGTTGAACTTCGACTGGAGAATAGCTTTGGGAGATAGTTTAGTTAGTCCAAAAGAATTTCTTCAAATGGTCAAACAATATTCCGGTATTGTAAAACTCAATGATCAGTACGTTTTTTTTGATGAAAATGAAATCGCCGCTTTAATTCATAAGTTAGAAAACCCACCGAATGTTGGTACCCATGAATTATTGCAGATTGCACTTACCGAAGATTTTGAAGGAGCAACAGTTAGCTTAGATAAAAATACACGAGCACTGATTGATTCGCTTTTACAAGGCGACGAAGTCACTCCTCCTAAAGGACTTAAAGCTACTTTACGACCCTATCAAAAAAGTGGATATGAATGGATGTATAAAAACACAAGAATTGGTTTTGGTAGCTTGATCGCAGACGATATGGGATTGGGAAAAACCCTCCAAGTGATTGCGACCTTATTGAAGTTAAAAGAAGAGGGTGAGCTAGATAAAGAAAAAGCATTGATCGTCGTACCCACTACTTTATTAACGAATTGGGAAAAAGAAATTAAAAAATTTGCTCCGACCTTAAATGCATTTATTTATCATGGTGCAAATCGAAAATTAGATTTACTTCAGGAGTCAGAAATATTGATTACGACTTATGGGGTAGCAAGAAGTGATGCTCCATTACAAAAAAGGAAATGGCTCATTCTAGTCATCGATGAAGCACAGAATATTAAAAACCCGAGTACGGCTCAAACTAAGGCCATTAAAAAATTAAAAGCGCCTGTCAAAATAGCCATGTCGGGAACACCTGTAGAAAATAGACTTAGCGAATATTGGAGTATTTTTGATTTTACCAACAAAGGATACTTGAATACTTTAGCAACATTTAAAAAGGAATTTGCGCGTCCTATAGAAGCAGATCGAGATCAATTGAAACTGGAGAAATTCCGAAAAATCACCGAACCATTTATTCTAAGAAGATTGAAATCTGACAAATCCATCATCAAGGATTTACCAGATAAAATTGAAATAGATCAATACTGTCACTTATCAAAGGAGCAAACGGCCCTTTACGAAAACGTGGTGGATACGACGATGAAAACAATCGAAACCAGTGAAGGAATTGCACGAAAAGGATTGGTGCTAAAACTCATCACCGCCTTAAAACAAGTTTGCAATCATCCGCGACAATTTCTAAAAAAAGGAGCGATGGATCCTGAACTTTCAGGTAAAGCAGCTATGCTATTTGGCTTGGTAAAAGAGACCCAAAACAATGGAGAAAAGACCCTCATTTTTACCCAGTATCAAGAAATGGGAAAGTTGTTGGTCAAAATGTTGGAAGCTGAATTTGGTTTAGATATTCCTTTTTTACACGGAGGTGTTTCCCGAAAGGGAAGAGATGAAATGGTCGATCAATTCCAAAATAATCGGGCTACACGAATCATGATTTTATCTTTAAAAGCCGGAGGAACGGGGCTAAACTTAACTGCTGCAAGTAATGTAATTCACTACGATCTTTGGTGGAATCCAGCAGTAGAAGCCCAGGCAACTGATCGTGCATATCGTATAGGTCAAAAGAATAATGTGATGGTTCATCGCTTCATCACAGAAGGAACTTTCGAAGAAAAAATCAATCAATTATTGCAGAATAAAAAAGAACTCGCCAACCTGACAGTATCTACAGGAGAGAAATGGATAGGGGAGTATTCGAATGAAGAATTGAGAGCATTAGTGAAATTAGAATAATAGATATTGAAACTTGGTATTCTTCCTCTTTCTTATTTACTTTTATTCAAAAACAACATAACTGATGAAAAACACTTGGCTAATTATTTTTTTCTTATTAAATGTAAACGGTCTTTTTGCTCAATCTAATATTGAGCTAAGACTACAAGCAGCTATTGATTCTATTTACACTGCACATCCTGACGCAATTGGGATAATGGTTCATGTTGAAACTCCAGAAAAAGGAATTTCATGGAGTGGAGCTAGTGGATACTCTAATAAAGAATCAAAAACAATGTTGGATCCTAAACAACCAGCGCTGATAGCGAGTAGTATCAAGACCTATGTTTCAGCTACCATTCTTAGATTAATAGAAGATAACCTAATCACACTGGAACAACCTGTTGGAAATCTATTGACTAAGAAAACTAGAGATATTTTTAAAGAAGATGGATATGATTTAAATGCGATTCAAATAAAACATCTTCTATCTCATACCAGTGGGATAGAAGATTATGCCAATGAAGATTATATTGAGTATAAGGACAAACATCCTATGTACAGATGGACAAGAGATGAACAATTAGCACTAGCTATAAAAGTTGGAAATCCATTGGGTAAGCCAGGGAAGCAATTTAGTTATGCAGATGCCAATTATTTGTTATTAACAGAAATCATTGAGCAAGTAACAGACCTTACTTTTTACAAAGCAATGAGAAAATTGTTGAAATATGATGAATTAGGAATTAAGAATACTTGGTTTCCAACCTTAGAAGAAACACCAGATGATACCAAGGAACTCGTTCATCAATATTGGGGAGCAAAAAATTGGGACTCATCTAATATGGATGTTTCTTGGGATTTATATGGAGGCGGAGGAATTGCTTGTCCTACCAAAGATTTAGCCTTATTCGTGCACCACTTTTTTAATGGAGATATTGTTAAAAACGATTCCATTAAAAACTTAATATTTACTTATTTACCAACAAAAGAAACCGAACAATATCGATATTATTTAGGTTTATCGGAAGATACTTATCATGGAATGAAAGCTTATGGACATGGAGGCTTTTGGGGAACGGTGATGATGCATTTTCCGTCTATCAATACTTCTATATCTGTGTATATTTTGGATAGAGATGCAAGAAGACTTAGAAGAGATGTATTAGGTGCAGTGTCCAAAGTTGTGTTTGATGCTTATTCAGAACGATTGAATGCTTATACGATTGTAGAGGAAAAATCGGAAATAGAACAAATTACTGCAACGCTCATAGACTATATTGAAGGTTCTACAAATGGACAACCAAATAGATTAAAAAAAGCTTTTCATCCTGATCTTAATTTGTATTATACAAAAGATGGCGAGTTAGCAACTTGGAGTGGAAAAAAATATATAGAGGATACAAAAGAGGGACAGCCTACGGGCGAGATAGGAAAAATAATTTCAATAGATTATGAAAATGATATTGCGATTGCCAAGGTTCAAATTTCCAGTCAAGGTAATACTCCATATATAGATTATTTTATGCTGATGAAAGTAAAAGCTAATTGGATGATTATCCATAAAATGTTTACAAAACGAGTGAATAAGTAAAATCAGCTATATTTAAAATTGTAGATTGAGCAGCAATTATTTTGGTAAGATTGTTAATAAATCTATCGTGTCTTGTTTATATTTGAATTATTGGTTCTTAGGTAATAAGAATATAACGAACGCAAAATATTGATGATTAATTTCATCTAGTGCTTTATCGTGTTAACTAAATAGTACTTGACTTTGGCATATCCGCACAACAAATTTCTATATCGCGAAGCCATTACGGTCTACTACTATATCGAATATAGGTCAAGAAGATAGATCGTTCTCCTAAAACAAAAAGCTGCTCAATTTGAGCGGCTTTTTGTTTTAGAAGGAGGAAATAATATATAAAAAGGTCTTTGTTGATCAAAATATGAAACTCCGATAACTGGAAGTTGAAAAATAATCCCAAAAAATGTCCAAATTAGCGAGGTGAGACTGTCTTTAGTATGAATCAAAAACTTTATAAAATGAAAAAATATCTATTATTACTTCATGATGATATTGAGCGAATGCAAAATATATCTCCAAAAGAAATGCAAGAATTGGTCAATGCACATATGATCTGGGCAAACAAGTTAGCAGAGTCAGGACATTTGATTTCAGGTGAAGGCTTGGAAGAAAAAAGTGTGCGGATTACTGGAAAAGACAGTGTTGTAAAAGATGGGACATTTTTGGAATCAAAAGAAATCATTGGTGGTTTTTACTATCTACAAGCTAAAAATATAAATGAAGTAACTGAGCTGGCAAAAGAATGCCCTTGTCACCTTTGGGGTGGAGTCACCGAAATCAGACCTATAATGAATTATGAAGAATAAATTGTCAAATATCATTGAGACAAGTTATCGGACACTTTATGGGAAATTGTTTTCAGCCTTATTAAAACAATTTGGTGTTCAATATATCAAAGAAATCGAAGACGCCATCCAAAATGCTTTTTATAAATCTTTAAAAAGTTGGAAACCCAATAAGTATCCAGATAACAAGGAAAACTGGTTCTTTATTGTCGCTCGGAATGATTTGCTAAATCAGATAAAAAAACAAAATCAGTTTCAACCAGAAAAATTATTAGTAAAAAATATAGCGAATGAAAATTTGAATGAAGACTTAAGACTGCAAACGATTTTATTTATATCAAAATCGAAAATCAAATCTCCAAAAGTAAAAGTAATTTTTATCTTAAAAAACATTTTTGGATTACATGTTAAAGAAATCAGTGATTGCATTTTAATCTCGCAAGAAGCCATTTATAAAAACATCAATAGGGCTAAAATAAAAATAAAGACAATTTCGAAAGACATAATGTTTGACTCTGCTTTTGAGCAAGTTTCTGAAAAGGAAATAGCGATTGTGGAAGAAATTTTATATGCCGTTTTCAATATTGGGTTTGATTCCTTTAGAGAAAAAAATGAATCTATTATCAATGAGGACTTATGCCTCGAAGCCTTGGCTCTTACCAAAATGTTGGTAGAAAAATACAGTCTTAATTCCACCAAAAACATGCTTGCTCTTTTTTGCTTTCATTTAGCAAGAATACCCGAGAAGATAAAAGAGGGAAAAATCATTTCTTTTTTCGATCAAGACAAAACGAAATGGAATAAACATTTTGTAGAGCTGGCATTTCACTACATGGAAAAACCTTCCACACTTAACAGATATTATATTGAAAGCTTAATCGTCAGTAAACATATGACGACAAGTGAATTCAATATTAAACATTGGAATGAAATAGTCGAACTTTATCAAATGATGTTATCACATGCTAACTCACCTATTTTGAGACTGAACCTTTGTTATTGTTTAAGCAAGGCGAACAGAAAAGATGAAGCTATAAAATTATTGAATAAAGTAGAGAAAGAATTACCTCAAGAACACATCTATTTTTCTTTAGTAAAAGCAAACATACTGGATAATAAATCTGAAGAGCTCGCTAATCAAGCACTAAAAAATATTAAGCAAAAAATAAGGAAAGACCACATTATGGAAAATATGTTATCTAATTTTTAAAAATTATAATTTATGAGAACGATACTTTTTATTTTGATATTATCTTTTATCTCTTGTACAGAGAAGGACAATAGTTCAGAGCTTACCAATACAAATATCAAAATTGTAGAACGATTATTTGAGCACTTCAATAATCATGATTGGCAAAAAATGGCGGACCTGTATATTGAGACAGGAGAATTTAAAGACCCTTCTCTCGGCTCTGGAATAGTAAAAATGTCACGTTCAGATATTGTTGCTAAATATTCGGGATTACATCAGGTTTTTCCAGATATTAAAGATGAGATTGTAGCCATATATCCTTCTCGTGAAAAGCATATTATTGTAGAATTTATATCGAGTGGAACGTCAGTCGATAGTATCCAATTCGAATTACCAATTTGTACAATCTTCACGATTGAAAATGGGAAAATCACAAAGGATTATAACTATTTTGACAATTTCGAGGAATAGCATTTGAATTTTGTTGTTCGTTATTTTACTCTTTTTAATGTTGGTCCAATTAAGCGTTATAGGATATTCATAACTTTATTCTTAGTCAGGTTCTTTCTCCAACAAAAAATAAAAACCATAGTAAAGTTACCATGATATCGATGATTGTATTAACGATTTTAGTAATGATGGGATACAGAAAAATCTTGAAAACAGACTAAATAATAAATCACCAATCAACTAGATTTTTTTACAAATTTTGTAACGATTACAATATTTTGGCCATCGACTTTTCCTTCGATATATTCCGCATTATCAGGATCTAATCGGATTCTTCTGACAGCCGTTCCTCGTTTCGCCGTAAGGCTAGATCCTTTTACATTCAGGTCTTGAATTAAGGTAACCGTATCGCCAGCCTTTAAAATATTTCCATTACAATCTTTATGAACTAAAGCCGCATCTGCACCGGTTTGTGCCCATTCCATCGTCTCCTCATCCAAATAAATCATACCCAATAAATCTTGTGCCCAGTTTTCCGAATTTAATTGATTCAGTAAGCGATATGCCATGACTTGTACCGCAGGGACCGGGCTCCACATACTTTCGTTGAGACAACGCCAATGATTGATTTCTATTTGATCTGGGTTTTCTATTTGCGTCAAGCAAGTTGCACAAGTCACGATTTGGTCTTCCGTTTGGTCACCTTTTTTGGGCGCAACAGTAAATGCTGAAAGTTGATCTGTTGAGGAACATAATTCACATTTGGATTCAGACCGGGCTTCTAATGCTGTAGACAAACTCATGTTGATAAATTGTGTATAAAGAAAAATAGATTTTGAATTTCAATAAGCAGTAATAAATTCTATTTTGAATCGTGAGGAGCGCAAGGTACGTAAATTCTATTTTCTTTTTAGGGAAGAGGATTTTCTCATAAAAGGGAATGAGCACAATCTCTTTTTATGATTGGATCGGAAGGAATGATTTTTTTATTAGACTTGTAGCCCTTCAAGGTAGAGGGTAACAAGTCTATTGTAAAAAAGTGGGTTGGTTAAACTATATCACGTGATGAGTGATCGATTAACCAATCCATCACTCAACCAAATTTCTAGTAGGTATGATCAATTGCTTTTGCTCATTTTTCTTAGACAATAAAAAAGCAATCAAAAATTAAATTTTTATCGATATCATTTTTGATTTAATAAATTACCTAACATCTGTAAGGCGTTTTGAACCATGTTTTCACTTTCGACTGGAATTTTTAAATATGTTTTTCCTGTTTGTTGATCTTTTTCAATAATGCTTTCAACGAGTGCTTTAGTTTTCTTTGGAGATTGTAAAGCGCTCACCATTCCTTGGAAAAAGGCTAATCCGTTTTGAACAATTTCATTGGGTGTATCTAAATCACCATAACGATTTGTATCTAAATTTTCTGGAGAGGAATTACTGTCGGGATTTTTATGATCAGAAGGTTGATCATCATCATTCGGGAATGGCATATTGTCTGAAGAAGGGGACTGATCAGGGTTGGTCGCTTCTATTTCTCTTTGGATATCTTGTAAAGATTCTTCAGAATCGCTACTAGCTTCCCCACCAGTAAGATCTTCAATCTTGCCCATGAATTTACTAAACTTGGAAGCAGATAAGAAAATAGCATCTTCCCCATCATCGAGAACACCAGTGGCTACAGCATTTTTAAATTTTAAAATGTCTAACATCCGGTGTTCAATTGTATGTGCAGAGACCAGATTAATGACTTGAACAGGTCGTTTTTGTCCAAGGCGATATACCCGTGCGATTCGTTGTTCTAGAATAGCAGGATTCCATGGTATGTCAAGGTTGATGACTAGAGAAGCGGATTGTAAATTAAGTCCCACACCTCCGGCATCTGTGGATAAGAAAACGCGGCATTCAGGATCTTCTCTAAAAGTTTTCAGTAAATCTTGTCTTTTGATACTTGGAACACCTCCGTGCAAATATTGAAAAGATATGTTGCGAGAAGTTAATTCTTCTGCTACCAAATTATTCATGCGTGCCCATTGGCTAAAGATGACTACTTTATTTTCAGGCTCAACAAAAAATTCTTCAAGGATACACATGACCTCTAATATCTTGGTATCATACCTTGTTTTTTGATCTAGAATATAAGTACTATCACATACCATTCGCATCTGACTTAATGTAAGTAAAAGTCGTTTGCGATCGGGTTCCGTTAAGAAACCCATTCTACGCCACTTATGAACTAATCTTGCAACTCTATCTTTGAATTCCTCATGTGCTTCTCTTTGTTCTTCCGTCATAGGAACCAATAAAATTTTATCTTGTCTTTTGGGCATTTGAGCTAAGACCTTTTTTTTGGTGCGTCGGAGCAAAACATCTTTAAGTACTTGCGTAATTTTTTTGAGATTTTGGTATCCAATAATCTGACCAGACTCTGGATTAGTGAGTTGATGCTGATGTAAAAAATGATACAAGGGACCAAGCTTATACTGATCGATAAATTGCATAATGGAATAGAGCTCTTCCAATTTGTTTTCTATTGGAGTACCTGTGAGTACAATGGCATATTCTGAGCGTAATTTTTTGATAGCCGAGCTAGTTTTTGTCTTCCAATTTTTAATACGTTGAGCTTCATCAAGGATAATGAGGTCCGGCTCCATTTGGTTGATGTGCAGTCTATCATTGGCAGCCATTCTGTAACCGAGGATGTGATAAAAATCCTGATTGGTTTCGTATTGTATTTTTCTTTTTAATACGTTACCCTCTATAACATGGGCGGTACTTTTTGTAAATCTTTCAATCTCATGTTTCCATTGATATTTTAAGGAGGTAGGGCAAATTATAACTACTCGATTGATTTTATAATATTTTTTATAAAATTCTGCTGCTGCAATAGCTTGGATTGTTTTTCCCAAACCCATGTCATCAGCTATTAAACACCTCCCTGCATTAATGGCAAATAAAACGCCTTTTTTTTGATAGTCATATAAGTTGATATTCATTAATTGTTTGAACACCTTACTTTTTATTCCTTCAGAAAATAGTCGTTTAATTTTTGCTTGACGTTTGATTTTGGCTCTTTCTTTTAGTACAAATTCTAGGGCATCATCATAACATCGAAAAGAAGAATTGATATGTTTTCCAGTTTCTAGAATTTTTTCAAACTTAGTGAATCCTTTAGCTAAAAGTATGTTGTTTTTGTCAAAAAAATTAGTAGCTAATCGCTGGTATTCTTCTTGATTATCAGAGCCGATACTTATTTTTATTTTTCGTTCACCTTTGTAATCTAAGTAGATAGAAGAATGTGGTTGCTGATATCCTTCTCGGAACATTTTTTTAAATCCTCTTTTCCTTCGTAACTTCGGGATGGCAAATCCAAGATGTTTGCAAGTTCCTAATCGATTTGTTTTAAAGTCCATGCAAGAACAAAAATTGGCAGAATTATTCTCACTTCTGATGGCTAGTCGATATTCATTATTTGTTTCGGGATTGGTTAAAATAAAATCGGAAAACAAAGGATGATGTCCTACATTAGTTAAAGTAAATTTACAATCTTTTCCAAATTGATTTCTCAAAGCAATCTGCCACTCATCCAAGCTTAGGTCATCTGGTTTGTGATGATAGGAAACTTTCTTTTCTTTTTTCTTAGCTCTGGACTTTAGACTAGTTTTTCTTTTTCGTTTAGTACCTGTAGTTGCTTTCGCCATAGTTGTATAAATTTAAGATGGAAATACTTTTCTATACGGAATACTCCTTTTGTCGAATTTATGAAAAAAGAAGGGAAGCAAATAACTAAATATCAATTTGTTTTTAACTAAATACTTTTTGTTGATTTTATAGTGGTTAAAATTGGGAATTTGGGAAATGGTTTTATAAACCTCTCACGACAACCGATTGCTCGATATCGTCCAGCATACATGACCTAGTGCTGGGGGGAGTCTGCCTTACTAGGTCATTTTTCATATTGTATGATATGAAATTATGATATTTCATGAAAAAGAAAAAACATAAAATGGCAGCGGCTTTGAGTTAAGGACTATGGCCATGTATGCATTGTTGCATGATGGTTTTATTTTTTTGCACATTGCACTACAAAATTTTCGATTGACTCAAATCCTCAATAACCAAATTTAAATTACTTCAGCGTAACTAACTACTAATTTATTTTCTCTTTCGACTCCTATGCCCATATTTGTAATTCTTTCGTTATTCTTCCATGTTAATTTATAGCATTGGAGTTCAAATGATATAATCAAATTTAATTTAGCTAATATATTTTCGTTTGGATCAGAGTATGTAATTGCAAATTCCCCTTCAAATCTTCTTTTTTTGTTTAATGTAGTTAATCGTATACCAATTCCATTTCCATGTTCTATTTTATTATCTCTATAGTAAAACCATTCAGCTTTTATCCCATTATCTGTTTCTGTGTATATTACACATCCTATATTTAAATTGATTTTATCTTCCATAATCGATGTTTCAACTAGATTTCTTACTCGCCAGAGTTTTCTCTTCAATAGCATACAACGGGCTCGTTTAAACGGAGTAAGCCCGCATAGGGCTTATTGCCGTTTTACACAATGTTAGCAGCAGGTTTTATTTATCTATTTCATAATTTTCTGGTTTTTCAAAAGGATATTTCTCTGCATAGAATACTTTGAACCGATTAAATGCCCAATCTTCAAAATCTTTTTTTATTCGTTTTCTTTTTATTTGATAAGAATTTGGAATAATACCACTTCCTAATTCTTGATTATCTCTCCAATCCATGGAGTCTTGAAGATTATTTTCAATTTTTAATTCGGTTGCGTACTCATTGCCGATATAAAAAGCTAGTCCTAAACTATCAGGAATTCCTTTCCAGCCTACATAGACAGGATGAGCTTCTGTAAAATTATCAAGACCTACTGTTGACTTTTTATCCAAGTAATTTTTTAGTATCCTAACATCTGAATAAATAGGCTTAATTAGGGTATTAATTTTCCTCCATGTTTTTCTAATCTGCTCTTCCCATCCATCTATCTCCAAAATTCTTGAATCCATTTGAATCTCTAAATTTTTAGGGCAAAATCCATTTTGATTATAAAACTCCGTTTTGGAAGATGGTATATTTAATGTGTAAAAAGGCTTTTTTGTATACAATATTCTTCCAAATTCATTTCTATTATCCCAAAGCCAATCTATAAAGTGAGATTGACCTTCTTCCTCAATTCTAAATTTTTTAGAACTAAATGATTCATATTTAATGGGTATTAGCTCTTTTATATTTTTGCTCAAAAGCTGAATAAATCTCAAATAGTCATTCTTTTGTTCAAAGAAGCTATTTGAAAACCACCAATTTAAAGTGAGTAAATCTAATCTTTTATCTTTTGAAGGTTTTAGATTTATTTTCCTATAGCTTTTGTGAGTAATGATTTGACCTAACTGCCTATCATATGCAATTCCATTAAATTCTTTCGACAAGAATTTTATTAATTTTTCAAGCACAGAATATGCTTTTTTACTCGCTCCAATAGGTTCTAAGATTATTCCTAATTCAAATTTTGCACCTATTGCATACTCCTCAATTTCTGATGGAATATCTATTTCTTCAATCTCTTGTGAATCGCCTAATAAAATCTGCCAATTTTTACCTTCAATGGCAAAATCAATCATTTCTTTATCCTCTTTTCTAAAAGGTTTACTCATGTATATTGAAATGTCGTAACTCATTTATTTTTTCTTACTTGCTGCTAACTAAAGTATCCATTTTATTTTCTCCATTAAATTGGAAAATGTATTGAATTGTAAATAGCGTATCTTGATTTGGATTAAAAGTTGATTCAGAAGGGACTTGTTCGATCACTTTTAGCAATTTATTATTTAGTCGACGCTCTATCTTGAACGTATACTAAGAAACTAAATTTTTGCCTTTTGGAAAGTTGTTTTCAAAATAAACATGAATCAAATGACTATCGTTCAGGGTAATATTTCATTCCAAAAATCAGTGCCCCCGTTCTATTGATTCGATTAACTTTTTCACCTTGAATTAGTTGTAAACCCATGCCTGTTCTCAAATCAAAACCTACTGATAAATTTTCATTGACGACATAATGCAAACCATAAGGAATATAAGCTCTAGAGTAATAAATAGCCTTGGCTTTATACTTTTCGCGATTACTATCTAGGCTTTCTTGAGTAGAAGGATGTTGACCTGGTTTGAAATATTTACCAGAGATGATGATCATTTCATTTCCAAAAGTTAGTCCACCATTGATACCTCCTCCGATGTACCAACGTAGCTTTGGTCCTAGCTTGCCTTTGAAAAGATAGGCTCCTTCCAAGGAAAATTCACCATGGACATTACAATAGACAATAGAGGTGTCAAGCATTTGATTTTTATAACTAACCATGGCTTCTTTCGGAGCATGATAGGCAACTCCCAATTGCAATTCCTGTCGGTTATTATAAGTCCCTTTTGAACGATTGAATGGAGACAAACTCATGCTATAGTACAAGCCTCCTCCTAATGAATAGTTAACAGCTTCTTCCTGCATATTATATAAATCTCTATGCATTTTTTCAGGGTCTTTGGCCAATACCATGAGTTGATTCAGGGACATAGATTCATAACGATCCCAATCGAATCCTAAACCAAAATTAAAGTGATTGATTTGCCATTTTTTAGGAGACTGAAAGTTGTTGGTCGAACTTTGTTGAGCAGTGGAATGACTGATGAGAAAACTGACGATAAAACAAAAGGTAAGTATTTTTTTCATAATTATTATTTTGGGAGCGTAAAGTGAAACTCCTTCAAAATAACTATTTTTTGTGATAAATGCTTGTATGCAGTACCGTTTTAACGGAAATTAGATAATAAGGAGGAGAGGCTGGTTTTCCAACTTACTTTCCAATACAAAAATTGGAGAAAATATTTCCTAACAAATCATCGGTACTAATCTCGCCCGTAATTTGTCCTAAAAATTGCAAAGCTCTTCGAATATCCATAGCAATAAAATCAGAAGTGATGCCGGAATCCATTCCAGTCAAAACATCCGTCAAACTACTATGTGCTTGGCTTAAGGCTTCGTAGTGTCGGGAATTGGTGACGATGGTTTGATCACTCAGTTCTGGATTTTCTACGACCGTTTGGAAAAGCATGTCTTTAAGATATTCGATGTTCATTTGATTTTTAGCAGAAACGGTAATCAAGTTGTTTTTAGAAATAAGATTTTCTTTATAATAATCCTTCGGTTGTATATGCGGACGAAGATCCATTTTGTTGGCGACAAAAATTTGTTTGCTTTTGGCGGTCAAGACTTTACTCCCTTGAAGAAAACGATCAACATCCTGCCATAGATCTGTAGGCTGAGATTCTGTTACATCAAAAACATAAATCACGACCATCGATTGTGCGATCTTTTCAATCGTTTTTTCAACACCCATTTTTTCGATTTGATCTTGTGCTTTTCGAATACCTGCTGTATCGATTAATCGAAATTGAATGCCTTTGATATTTAAACTTTCTTCCACTGTATCTCTTGTGGTACCTGCGATAGCACTTACAATGGCTCTTTCTTCATTGAGTAAAGCATTGAGCAAAGTTGATTTTCCAGCATTTGGTCGACCCGCAATGACCGTACTCACACCGTTTTTAATCACATTTCCCAACTGGAAAGAATCGATGAGTGTTTTAAGTAAACTTTGAATTTTTTCAACCAGCGTTTTCAATTCTTCTCGATTCGCAAACTCTACATCTTCTTCTGAAAAATCTAATTCCAATTCAATCAGACTGGCGAAGTCTAACAATTGTTGTCTCAATTTTTGAATCTCATCAGAAAAACCACCACGCATTTGTTGCATAGCAATTGCATGAGTGGCTTCAGAATTTGAAGCGATTAAATCAGCGACAGCTTCCGCTTGTGATAAATCCATTTGACCATTGAGAAAAGCACGTAAAGTAAACTCTCCCGCTTGCGCCATTCTTGCCCCCTTTTTTATAAACAACTGAATCAAACGTTGAATGATAAAATCTGATCCATGACAAGATACTTCAATGACATCTTCTTTGGTATAAGATTTTGGAGCGACAAAAAGAGAAATTAAAACCTCATCAATAATTTTTCCTTCTTCCCGAATACTTCCATAATGAATGGTATGAGAATCTTGTTGACTTAAATCTTTAGCCGTAAAAACACTATCAACAATTTGGATGGCTTTTTTACCTGAAAGGCGGATGACACCGATAGCACCTACACCCGGAGGAGTAGCGAGGGCAACAATGGTATCGTTTAAATCGTGGCTGGCGTAATTCATAGTATTAAAATAGTAAGAGTTTATAGAATCTCAAATTTAAGCATTTCTTATTAAATCCGAATTTTAAAACGCGGATGTTTACAAGCTTATTATTATACCACATTTTGTTCTGGAAGAGAAAGGTTCATTTTAAATAGAAGTTACCATCTAAATTGTAATAAATGTCCTGTTTTTTGTGAAAATCATGCTAATGTCTTTGAAATTATTAATGTAGTTTTCCACTAAATTTTACTAATTAAGGAATATGCAATTAATAAGTTGTAACAAAACTCAAACTGTTATAAGTTATTATTTTCATGTTCCTAAAAACCAAAAAAATGAAAAAATCAAATGTTCTCCATTTTATGTTCCTCTTGTTTGGAGCTATCTTTTGTTTGCCTAGTGTTGGAATCACACAAGATATTAGTGGAACCTACCGCATTCAGGTAAAAGCTAATAATCGCTTTTTTCATGAAGATGCTACTGGCGATAAATTAATTTCCACCCGGCATCAAAGAGTAGACGATAATACTCGGTTTATTCTAGAAATACAAGCAGATGGATCTTATCGTGTAAAAGGAAAAGGAAGTAATAGGTATTGGCATGTAGATACTAGCTCAGATCGGATTTTATCTACGCGATGGCAACCAACTGATGACCACACCCGCTTTTTCTTTGAAAATCAAGGGAATGGTTTTTATCGGATTAAACTAAAAGCAACCAATCGTTATCTTCATGAAGATGGAGGAGGAGATAAAGTGGTTTCTACTAGATGGCAGCCTACGGATGATTTTACCAAATTTAAATTAATTCAAGAACCTACTAGACCTATTGTGGTGAATAAACCTAAACCGGTCAATACGGCTTTTACAGAACCTATTCTTGGACAGATTATCATGTTTGCTGGCAATTTTGCTCCGAGAGGATGGGCGTTCTGTAGTGGTCAATTACTTCCTATTCAAGGGAACGAAGCGCTGTTTTCTATTCTAGGAACGGTTTATGGCGGAGATGGTCGAACTACTTTTGGTTTACCAGATTTGAGAGGTCGAGCACCTATACATGCAGGACAAGGGCCTGGTTTACCAAATGTTAGACTTGGAGAAAAAACAGATGGAAATAGTGTTGAAAATAGTACCTCTTCATCCCAAAGAACTGTAGCTACGACTGCAGTGAATTATATCATTGCCACTCAAGGAAGTTTTCCATCAAGACAATAATTAGACTACATCGAAATGTGAATTGTTATGTTATTCATTCACATTTCGATGTTCTTTTTTTTATAAATAATAAAACTGGACCCTATTTAGAAATAGAAAATATTTCGAATTTGTTTTAGCTTGAATACCAACTGGTGATGACAACTAATTATCTGATCCGTAGATTTTAGAACACAGTTCATTTAACAGATCACGCGAATTGCGTTGATTTTCCCACTACCGAACTCTTCTATCGTGTACGATAGTGGGCAAATCAGTGGAATCGAACGAAAATCGGTGGAACCTGTACAATCCGTAAAACCTGTGTGCTAAATGACTACCTAATTTTCGGTAATTCAAAGTTGTCATATATAGCGACGAAGGAGTCAAAGAATTACAATTAATGTTTAATGGATCAATTTCTAGCAAAGCAGAGCGCCCCTTAAAATCTGTATTCCATAAGAGATAGATTTCTCGATTTCACTACCTTTCACTGGAAATAAACGTAAAAAACATAGTCTGACAGCGAAGAGTTTATCCTTAGATGAATAATACGTATCTTTACACTTCATTTACCAAACAATTCACTTAATTGACTGTTTGATTGATACCAAAACGGCTTTCAAAGCCTAAACCACAAATTTTGGCGAAAGCCATAGAAAAAATAAACATGTTCGATAATCGTCCTAAATCAGATTGGCTTCCCATTACTAAAAAAGAAGTAGAAGCACGTGGCTGGGAAGACTTGGATGTCATCCTCATCTCTGGCGATGCCTATGTGGATCATCCTGCATTTGGTACGGCTGTGATTGGTCGAATTCTCGAAAGTGAAGGCTTACGAATCGCCATCGTTCCACAACCCAATTGGAAAGATGATTTACGCGATTTTAAAAAGATGGGGCGACCTAAACTATTTTTTGGAGTGACCTCTGGTTGTATGGATCCGATGGTCAATCACTATACTGCAAGCAAGCGACGTCGATCAACAGACGCATATACGCCGGGTGGTGCGTCAGGTTTTCGACCAGATTATGCAACCAAAGTTTATACCCAAATCCTAAAAAAAATCTATCCAGATGTGCCCGTCTTAATTGGAGGCATCGAAGCTTCTTTACGACGAGTAACGCATTATGATTATTGGTCGGATCAACTTTTTCCAAATATCTTAGAATTTAGTGGCGCAGACATGTTGGTCTATGGAATGGGGGAGATGCCCTTACGGGAAATTATTCGCTTGATGCGAAAAGGAGTTCCTTTTGCTTCTTTAAAAACGATTCCGCAGACGGCAGTGATGATCGGAAGAAACGATACGCCACCTGTCAATAAAAATTGGGAAGATTTTACTTTACACTCTCATGAAAAATGTTTGCGAGATAAGCGATCATTCGCAGCGAATTTTAAACACATCGAACGCGAGTCCAATTCCGTACAAGCTAAGCGATTGATGCAAGCTGTTGGTGATCATATGTTGGTCGTCAATCCGCCTTATCCTCCGATGACGGAAAAGGAAATTGATACTTCTTTTGATTTACCTTATACTCGGATGCCGCATCCTAAATATGCCAAACGAGGTTCCATACCTGCATATGAAATGATTCGTTTTTCAATCAATATGCATCGAGGTTGTTTTGGTGGATGTAGTTTTTGTACCATCTCTGCTCATCAAGGAAAATTTGTTTCTAGCCGCTCCGAAGAATCGATTTTGAAAGAAGTAGAAAAGGTAACGGAGATGCCAGATTTTAAAGGATACATTAGTGATTTGGGTGGCCCTTCCGGGAATATGTATGGCATGAAAGGAAAGGTACAATCTATCTGTGATCGTTGTGTCAGTCCATCTTGTATTCATCCGGTGATTTGTAGCAACTTGGATACCAGTCATGAACAAATGACTAAATTGTACAAAAAAGTAGATGCCAATCCAAAAGTCAAAAAGGCATTTGTGAGTAGTGGGATTCGCTATGATTTATTGGCAGATAGTTATAATAAAAACAATGACGGAAGTTTGGACGAATATATGGATCAATTGGTTTCCCGTCATGTATGTGGTCGATTGAAAGTGGCTCCTGAACATACTTCGGATGAAACGCTAAAGATCATGCGGAAACCTTCGTTCAAACATTTCCATGAATTTAAAAAGAAGTATGATAAGGCAAATAAAAAATTTGGATTACAACAACCTTTGATTCCTTATTTTATTTCCAGTCATCCTGGATCGACTGAAGAAGAAATGGCAAATCTTGCAGCAGAGACGAAGGATATGGGCTTTCGTTTAGAGCAAGTTCAAGATTTTACACCAACACCGATGACGGTTGCAACAATTATTTATTACACAGGTTTGCATCCTTATACTTTAAAACCGGTCTACACCGCAAAGACGCCTAAAGACAAGAAAAAGCAACACATGTTTTTCTTTTGGCATAAAAAAGAAAACTACCAAATCATCCGTGATAAGCTCAAAAGTATGGGGCGAGAAGATTTGATTGAAAAACTGATAGGTGACCGTAAGAAACACAATAAAGGTGAAGTGATTAAACAGCGTCGCAATAATAAAGAAAATACTAAGGGAAAAGCAGGAAGTAAAAAACGCAACGGAAAACGGAAGTGGCGAAAGTAGTTTGTTGATTTTTTGACTTCAATATAAAAGGCGCAGAGAAATATTTCCCTGCGCCTTTTATATTTGGTAAAAGTAAATTTCTTGGCTTTGTGAATTTTTCGATTCTATTTTAAAAGAGATAGGATGATGACGAAAGAGGGGAGCGATATCGGGACGGGAGGCTAGAAGATTTACTGTCTGAGTGGAACGAGTTTAAATATTCTAGGGTTTTGGCTACTTTTTGCCAATTGTCATCGGGCATATAGTTGTATACACGAATACGACGAAAGTTGTAACCTATGATACGTATTAAGTGGCGGGCAGCAGGAAAATTTACTGTCTGACCGGAGGGAGTTTCAATTTTCTAGCGTTTTTGTTTCCTTTTTTGGCAATGAAAAAAGGAAAAGCCTAGCCGGCTAGAGGCGAAAAAAGAATA
>CAYTVR010000050.1:0-35196 GCA_964441245.1 uncultured Saprospiraceae bacterium
TGCAATTCTTGCTCCTTTGAGCGGTTTGGATTCGCCATATTGTTCACGCAATGCCATTAAACCCGGCATTTCCGCTTCGGCAAGTTCCATTTCTTTTCTTCCCCAATCTGCTAAAGCAATATCTTTTACTTTGTACTTCATGGTTGAATCTACTGAACTCATATCTTATTATTTTATTTATTAAAGATTTATGATGTGTCAAAAAACAGCGCAAAATTACGCTTTTACTCAATGATTAACAAGAAATCATATTGTTTTAGACGCTTAATTCGCAATAAGTCATTAATAAAGAGAAGATATGTACGATTTTCCATGCTTTAGGGTGAAATAGTAATTGATTTTTCTGTCAATAAGGTGGATGAAAAATTCTTTGTTACTGGTTTTTGAGTAAATCAGCTAAAGATGTTGAATGATAAATTTTTTATAAAAGTGGTTAAGATTTGACATATTATGGCTGTCACATATGTAAATATTAAAAATTATCGAATTTAGCGAAAAAAGACATAAGTGTAGTGCTTTTGTAGAGTCCTCTTTTATGTTTTAAGTGAATATTTGATTAATTTTATCTCCGGAATTGGTATGAAATTTAATAACACTCTATAACCAATCCACAAATATCAAAGTAATCAATCTTTGTATTTCCCTAAGCGCTAAACTTTCGATTTCAATTGAAATGGCTCAATTATTTTTAAATAAATAACAGGACATATTTTTCATTGAAATTAATTAGACATCAATTATATCTTCTCTGTACTATAGAAAATAGAACCCGCTATTTTCAGGAGAGGTATACTTAAAGCTGGTATATGTTTTTTAGTTCAATAAATAATAAAGAAGTCAGTACTTCTTTCATACTACCGTCGGCGCTACTACCGGTTATGATCTGCGATCCGGAAGAAAAAATCGTACAAGTAAATGATTCGTTGTGTCAGTTACTAGGTTATGCTCGTGAGTATTTACTAAATAAAAACATATTTGATATTACCTTTTCACCAGATAGATTGGGAGAAAATTATTTACTAAATTTTCTTAAGAATGGTAATATCATGGAGTATGATACTCTACTTAATTTTAAAACAGAATCAGGAGAAGTTCTTGAGGCATTAGTTAATATTACTAGGAGATTTGATGAAGAGGGGAAATATTCACAGCGAATGATTAGATTTCAACGAGTTTTTAAGAAAGAGGAATCTGATAATTTTATTGCCTCTAAGGCTTTTAAACTCGGAGAAGGTCATCACAATGAACACTTAGAAAATTTAACGAAAAGTATGGCAAGTAGTCTTGGAACTACTTTTGTTCTTATTGCTTCTTTTTCAGAAAATCAAAAGATATCAAAAGCAAGATTATTATTGCATGACAATCAATTTTATGAAAATTTTATTTTTGATAATAAAAACACCCCTTTTGAAAATGGCATTGATAGCGAGATTTTTATTTGTCAAGATGAGGTGGTTAAGGAATATCCTAATATTCCCTTTTTTGAGCAGTATGGAATGAAATCCCTTTTAGTTTTACCTCTTGTTGATATGAATAATCAATATATTGGTTATATAGCTTCTTCAGGAGATGAACCTATTTTGGATAGGAATAAAGCAAGTGATTTAATGAGGAGTTTTGCGAAACGTATTGGTATAGAAATAGAAAAATCTAACCAATTACAAGCTTTAACGGAAAGTGAAAGAAGGTATAAATTGGTTTTTGATCACTCAACTGATGGAATTATTATTTCAGATTACAAACAAAATGAAATAATTGACTATAATCAAAAGGTACTTTCTTTATTTAACATAGAAAAAGACGAGTTAGAAAATATAACAAATTCCTTAGACCTTTCACCGGAATTTCAACCTGATGGTAGAAAATCAAAAGCAGTGTATGAAGAGAATTATTCTAAGGCATTTTCAGGTGGGCAACTGCACACCTACAAATGGAGATTTCAACGAAAGGATAAAAGTGAGTTTGATGCGGAGGTTATTTTAACTCCTTTCGATCGTACTTATGATTTATATAGATGGATGGTTATCATTCGTGATATCACAGAACGAGAAACATCAGAGAAGCGAGCACAAGAATTGAAACAACTTAGGATTCAAGAGGAATTAAACTTGTCCGAAAGAGAAGAATTACAAACGGAGCTGGATTATAGAAATCGAGAATTGTCGTCTAAAATTTTGCTAGATTCTCAAAAAAACAACCAATTAACTACGATTCGAGAGTCACTCCAAAAAATCATTGGTAAGGTAGATGCAGCAACAAGAAAAGAAATCAATCGTTTGATTCGAGATATTGATCGAAATATTAATTTAGATGAAGATTTAAAGAAATTCCAACTACATTTTGAAGAAGTTCATCCCAATTTTTTCACTAAAATCAATGCAGAGTTTCCGGATTTAAATCCTAAACAATTGCGGCATTGCGCTTATATCAAGCTTGGACTTACGTCAAAAGAAACCGCTCAATTACTTAACATCGCACCAAAAAGCGTTGAAATGGCTCGATATCGTTTAAAAAAGAAAATGTCTTTTGGCAGCGGAGATCGATTTTACGAGTATATTTTATCTTTGTAAAATACTATTATAACATTTAATATCCGTGCAAAAAATAAGTGTCCTCACAAATTTTGAAATGAGGATTCAAGTATTTTAGATGGAGGATTCTGATACTGAAAATGGCATGCAGATCTTACAGGTCATTCAAATCCCTACGATCTGAATAACCTGCTGAATCAATATTCTAATATACTTCTGCTATTTTAAAATTTAAGGCGTTTTGATTTTTTATCTGTTATGGATAAAAGAATCGTTAAGTTCTAAACAACTAGACTTCCTGAAATTGGTTCTGATAACTGGCAATTAACTTTTTCTGAATTTCTGATGGTACTTGAGCAAATTCTGCGAACTTTCGATTAAATTTTGCTTTCCCTTGCGTCATAGATCTAAGAGATGCCGAATATTTGTACAACTCTGATAAAGGAACTTTAGCATTGATTTTTTGATAGTGACCTTCCGCTCCCATCCCTAAAATCATGGCTCTTCTGGTTTGTAAATCTCCCATTACATCTCCCATCACTTCTCCAGAGCAAAGTATTTCTAAATCGTAAATCGGCTCCATCAATTGAGGCCCCGCGGATTGAAAGGCATTTCTAAACGCAGTATTGGAGGCAATCATAAATGCCATATCATTAGAATCAACGGCGTGCATTTTTCCATCATAAACCGCAACTCGAATATCACGGCAATAAGATCCGGTCAATGGACCCTCTTCCATTTTTTGCATCACACCTTTCTTAATCGCATTGCTATATTTTGAATCAATAGATCCACCAACAATGCACCAAAGAAAAACTAATTTTCCACCCCAAGGTAACTCTTCAATTTCCTCATTTCTAACATTAAGTCCGCTTGGAGGAGCCATCCCTTCATGATAAGGTTCAATTCTCATATGGACTTCTCCAAATTGCCCTGATCCACCAGATTGTTTTTTATGTCGATAGGAATCACTAGCAGACCGAGTGATGGTTTCCCGATATTCAATTTTAGGTTGAATAAAAGTCATCGAAATATTATTGACTTTTTCGATACGATATTTGATGATATCCAAATGCAATTGACCTTGTCCATGCAGGATCGTTTGTTTAAGGGATTTGGATTGTTCCACAATTAAGGTCGGATCTTCCTCTTGGATTTGATAGAGTGCCTTCATTAATTTTTCGATATCGTTTTTACTTGGGGGCTCCACGGCCGTTCTGATTCTTGAAGCAGGAAAATGAATTTTTTCAATTTGTATATCTTTTCCTTTTAAGGTTAAAGTATCATTCGTATGTGTATCTTTTAGTTTGACGGTGACTCCAATATCACCTGCACTCAACTCTTCTACGCCATCTCTATTTTTACCATTGGCAATAAATAGTTGAGAAATTCTTTCACTATTTCTATTGCTGGCGTTATGTAATTCTTCTCCACTTTTGATGGTGCCCGAATATACTTTGAAATAGGAAAGCATTCCAACCCTTGGTTCTGAAAGCGTTTTGTAAATAAATACTGCGGTATCTCCTGTGGGATCGGCTTTAATGCTTGCTCCATTTTCAAGAATGGCATCAGGTCGGTCGGCAGGAGAAGGAGCGATATCATTGATGAATCCCATGATACGACCACTGCCCATATTTTTATCTGCAGCAGCACAGAAAACAGGAAAAACTTGTTGATTTACCAAAGCTATCCGTAAACCATGAGCCAATTCATCTTCTGATAAGGAACCTTCTTCAAAGAATTTTTCCATTAAGGTTTCATCATTTTCAGCAGCAGCTTCTACTAACAAGTTGTGAATATCTTGAGCTCTTCCGATGACAGATTCAGGTATTGGTTTTTTGATGGGTTTACCACCTTCAGCAGAAAATTCATAGACCGTCATTCTCAAACAATCTACAATGGAATTAAATTCGGAGCCTTCATTCAATGGAAATTGAAAAGGAAGTACTTTATTCCCAAATCGATCTTTGGCTTGCTCTAAAGTGGTTTCAAAATTTGCTTTTTCATTGTCCATGTGATTGACAACAAAAATGGTTGGCGTTTTAAACGTTTCCACATATTCCCATAATAACTCAGTACCAACTTCCACACCGCTTCTACCATTCAAAATCATCAAAGCCGTATCTGCCACTTTCATCGAACAAATTACATCTCCCACAAAATCATCAGATCCTGGAGTGTCAATAACATTGATTTTTGAATCTTTCCATTTGGCATGCATAAGGGTACTGAAAATGGAATTCCCTCTTTCTTGTTCTATATTGGTATAATCAGAAATGGTTGAATTATCTCCAATTGATCCACGACGATTGGTTGCTTTCGCTTCAAATAACATTGTTTCCGCAAATGTAGTTTTTCCCGAACCTGAGTGTCCCAGTAATACAACATTTCTGATATTCTTGGTTGAGTAGCCCATAGGTAGATACTGTTTTTTGTGAACAATCAGGGGAGTAACTTAAAATTGCTTAAAATGATGATGCTTCACTTAAACACGCTCTAAGTATAGTCATTCCCTTCGCTGCTCGTCGTTAAGGAATAAATTTCTGTGAAAAGCTGGTAATCGGATTTCAGTTGATTAACGGCTTCAGTCTAAAAAATAATAAATAGAGTTTATGTCTAATGAATTTAAGAAATTATAAACGAATTGACAAAGAATACCATGTAAAAATGATATTATTATTGGCAAACAGCCAAAATAAGCCAATATATATTGGTGAATAATGGTTTTTGACTAATTAAATGGTTTGCTTTGCGATGTGAATAGAAAACATAAGTCATCCCGAATTTTCCAGATATTATCTCAATAGACAAAAAATAGAAAGTACCATGAACTTTAAAGCTTCAAAAGTCGAATGAGAACACTGATTGAACAGATTACTCAGATCTCGCAGATTTCTCAACTAATGTGCCCTTCGATCGCGGGAAAAATCAGCGTAATCTGAGTGCCATTTTTGGAATCGGAATCGTTAATTCATAAATACTTTATTACTAAATAAAATTAGGGATGACTCATATTTATGGGTAAATACATGGGCGTAAAATTTTTAGCAGCAGCTACCTTTAATTGTTTGGATGTTTCTTCGATCGTTTGCAAGAGGGGCGTGTATTCAAAATGGAGTAATTCGAGTGATTTATCATTTTCATAAATATAAGTACGAGCAGATTGGCGAGCAGATTCTCTAGTTACTAAAGGACTAGCACCGGTTACCTTGCTGCGAATCCATTCTAGACGCCAAGCGATTTGTTGAAGCAAAGGAGTAACTTGTATATAAGGAACCTTTTTACCTAGGGCTGTTGCGATAGAACTAAAAAAATGACGATAGCTACAATTGCTACCATTAGCAATAATGCGTTCATGAAGTATTTCACTTTCCATTAATTGGAGACACATACGGGCGACATCTCTGACATCAACAAAACCAGTACCACCAACAGGATAAAATTTTAAACCATCCCACACCTGTTTGAACAAACGAACAGTGGTCTGATTCCAATAACCACTTCCGATAATAACTGCAGGATTAACAATCGCCATATCCAGTCCTTCTGCCATGCCTCGCCAAACTTCTTGCTCCGCTAAAAATTTACTAATGGCATAATTCGAATTTTCTTTGCTCCGTTCCCACTTACTTTTTTCATTGATTTGTTGTACGTTTTTATTTCGGCCAATAGCCGCAATAGAACTAACATAAACCATTTTTTCAATACCTTCATATAGCGCTGCATTGACTACATTCGCTGTGCCTTCTACATTGGTTTGCATCATTTCATTGACGCGTCTTGGGTCAAAAGTAACTATAGCGGCACAATGGTAGACTTGATCGATTCCTTGCATGGCATCTTCCAAAGAGATCACATCCAAGATATCTCCATCTATCCATTCCACTTTATCTTTGACTTCTTCCAATAAAGTTAAAGAACTTGTAGAGCGCTTTAATACGCGTACCCGATAGCCTTTTTCAATCAATTGGCGCACCAAATAAGATCCTAAAAAACCAGTTCCCCCAGTAACCAATACTTTTTTATTCATTAAATCATTTTCTTTTTGCCTTGATGTACTGCACCTCCGATGGTGTCCCATTTCGCTCCAGTGACAGAAGCAAAGCAATTGTTTTTATTCTCTATTCTTAGAACACCCATTAGGGCCATTAAGATCGCTTCTTTAAATAAAATTATCTCTTTATCTGGAATTTCAATAGTAATAGGTGCAATATCGCTACAATATTTTTCAAAACAAGTCATCAAAAATTGATTGAGTGCACCACCTCCACTTACTAACATTCGATAAGAATCTTTGTTGATGTTTTCCTTTTTTAAGATTTGTTGAATAGCGAGTGCTGTTTGTCGCGCCAGTTGAACGCAAGCGGTGTGTAATTTATCTTCAATGCTACCTTCGTAGGAAAAATAAAGCGGTAAAATATTTTGGTGAATCCATTGATTGTCAAGCGACTTTGGGTAAGCTTGCTGAAAGTAATTGATTTGATCAACCTGTGAAAGTAATTGAGGTAGGAGGGTGCCTTTAGCGGCAAATTGTCCATCTTCGTCAAATTCATGTCCAAGTAACTGGGCCAATTGATTTAAGACTTGATTAGCTGGTCCGGTATCAAAGGCAATATATTTTGATCCAGTATCACAGGTAATATTGGCAATACCTCCAATGTTTAGATAAAAGTCATAACCTTTTAATAAGTATCGATCCGCTGCGGGAGCAATAGGCGTTCCTTCTCCATTGATGGCAATATCTTGTGTTCTAAAATCATTGATCACGGGGTAGCCTGTCGTAGCAGCCAATGCTGCACCATCTCCAATTTGTACCGTCAGTCGTTTGTCTGGATGATGAAAAATAGTATGACCATGAGAAGCGATAAAGTCTGGATCAATTTGGTGTTGAGCGATAAATTGATTGACCAACTCTCCGAGGTAGTGACCAAAGTAGGTATGCGTTTGCGCAAAAATAAAACCATCTTGTTGAGGTAGATTGCTCAGTCGGTTTTGCCATTTTTCGGGGTAGGGGATGGTTGCTGCTTGTAGCAATTTCCAAGTAATGTTGGGATCAGAGTCAGTGATTTTTAATTCACAAAAAGCGATGTCTAATCCATCTAATGAACTGCCGGACATGAGTCCAATGACTTGATATGTTTTAGCATTTTTGGTAGGCATATGTTAATTACACAGTAAATTAAATTTATAATTCTTCGGCTTTGGCTTTAAAGACAATTTTGAATGTAAGGATAATTGAATTTTGAATAGCCCTACAAGAGGAAAATAACGCGATTTAGGGCTATTCAAAATTTCTTTTCCTAAGTGCACTAAAACCTAGTTTATACAATATTAAAAGGAGACCAAGAGCCATCAACCAGCAATCAATGTCTAAAGTCGATTTAAGCTACAGGACTCTTTTTCTTAACAATAGCTGCTGCAATTACACCTAGCAATAATCCCGGAAATAATAGAGAACTAAACCATAAAAGTAAATAAGTAGATAAGGAATGAATGTCTTCAGGATCTTGATCATCTTGGTCCATTTGTTCTAAAAAGGATTCTTCACTCAAACCCAAGAATTTAGAAAATTGTTCCATGGATTCTATGGTGGCTTCTTCACTAATTTCCATGGCATGTGGATCTA
The DNA here is from genome assembly GCA_964441245.1 of uncultured Saprospiraceae bacterium. Taxonomy (GTDB): domain Bacteria; phylum Bacteroidota; class Bacteroidia; order Chitinophagales; family Saprospiraceae; genus JALZUU01. The sequence goes on from CAYTVR010000050.1 coordinate 8,158, forward strand.
ATTTTATATGAGCAAAATTAGCGATAAGATATAATAAACTAACTACTGCAAAACAGACCATAGCAGGAATAAAGGCTTCTCCAAATCCCAAATAACCACCCATTTTCTTTCTTTCTTCTATCGCGGCACGAATCATAAAGAGCAGATAGATGGTATAGGAGCTGACCAATGCATAAACAAAATTAAAATTGAGTTTGGCATCGATGAAATAGTAGATGACTAAGTACAATACAGAAAGTACAATACTCCCAATAATGCCATTTTTGATAGCGGATTTCATGATAAAATAATTTTGGGAATTACGAAATGGGTGCATTTTTAGAACCCGTAAGTGTTGCTGCAAAGGCTCCATAAATTAGTCCTGGAAAGATTAGGGAAACAAACCAGTTAATTATATGAGTACCGAAATTATTGAAGTTATTAAAAACCTCTTCTTGAGAATCTTCCATCTGTTCTATCAAAGCGCCGTCTGCATTTCCAAACCAGTTAGCGATGGTTTCTATGGATTTTAGACTGGCCTCTTGAGCGTATTCGATTTGCATTGGATCGAATTTGATCATCAAAAAAGTAAAAATCGCGTAGACTAAACTAGTGGTAGCATAACAAATCATAGTTGTAATGAGTGCTTCACCAAAACCGAAAGAACCAGTCGTACTGATTTTTTCTTTTTTACTAGCACGTATCATGAATATAAAGTAGATGATTGTAGAACTAATAAAAGAATAGATAAACGAATAGTTTAATTCAGGGGCAATAAAGTTAATTATCAGAAATAAGGTGCTGAGTATCGCGCTTGCTATTAATCCATTGGTCATTCCATATTTCATATGTTTATATTTTGAGTTTTCATGAAGTACTTATTTATTGATTCAATCTTTTTTTCCCATATACATAAAGGGAATATTTATTTCTATGATTTCGATAGAATCTTTCACTTCAGAATTATAGGTTTTTCTTTTTAGCGTAAGCAGGTGTTCTCCTAATGTTAAACTATCTGTAGGGAAATAACATAAAAGACCTTTTTCTCCAAGGTTTGGATGGATATAAAATTTACAATTTAATTGTTCATTATAAGGAATCTCATCAATGTAAACTTGATTGATCTCTTTAAAAATATTTTGGATTTTTTTTAATTTGTGAATATGTAAACTATCGATAATGGTATCCCAATAATGCTTGGTACTATCTAATTTTAGATCCCAAGTATTCTTAATACTGTCTCTTTGATTTTTTCCATACTTACCTTCCATAAATCCATCTGTAAATTCTTCCAAGGCTGACTTGGATTCCTTCTTTTTTTGTTTTGCAGCAGCGCGTTTTTGTTTGAGCAAATTTTTTATAGCGTTTGAGCGTTTAGCTTTTACGTTTACAAATAAAGAATCCTGTACATTTTTTGACAGAAAAGAATGTCTCAATCCTGATTTTCGAAATCCTTGAATACCATATTTTTTTTCTAACAAAAACTCATCACGACCTGCCTGACTAAGAAAAATACGACCAAAATTTCCGGAAAGTTCATGACTACTTAAGCTGATAAAATAGATCTTTTTTCTCCGTTTTTCTTCTTTTGAAATAGTATTGTTTTCATATCTAAGATTATCATAGAAATCCCAAATGTAGGCTCTATTACTGATGTTTTCGAAATGATTTTCTTTATAATCTAAAGAAGGGAAGTAGGGGTGAGCTACTAGAAAAAAACCAGGTGCTATTAAAGAAATAATAAAAACATATGGAATAGAAAACCAAACCAATTTTCGGGTATGCTTATAATCTATAAAATTATAAAGTAATGGTCGATATATGAATGAAAAAGTAATGAAAGAATAAAAACGATAGAGATAGGAGTAAGCTTTGGAAATCCCTCGATGGCGAATTTTTTTAATGCTACCTAATGTAATAAAATCAATAAAAACAATGAGCCCACCTAAGATAAATAAAACGACTACTATAGTGGCTAATACTCCGACAGATGATTCAGTATTTCCTTTCTCTAGAAAAAGAAAATCAATGATTCGAGCTAAAAACGTAGTCTCTAAAAGAAAAATAGTAAAAGAAAAGAAAAGGAAAAACAGCAAAAAGGTATAAGCAAAAATAACGCTACAAACTTTTTCTAATCGTTCAATATAATTATCGAATCGACCTACTTTTTTACTTAAATAACTTTGGAAAAATTCGGAATACTCTAAGCTCTTGTAATCAATTTCACCAGATACATATCTAAGACCGATGGCACCAATCCACAAGCCTCTTAAAATAACATGGATGAGTAGATTAATAAAAAAGATAAACCAAGCTACTTGAAGCATCGCACCCAAAAATCGAACTGCAACGATCGCATCACTATTGACAGGATTATGAATGTCAAGATATTCTCTAAATTCAGTAAGTAATTCACGGCTTTCCCAAATACCAAAAAGGGCAAATCCTGAAATCAAAAGTTCCAGTTGCCAGCTTTCTTGTTGGAGCTGCTCCAACCATTCTGTGAAAAGTTTTTTTGGTGCTAGTTCTTCGTTCATCTATTCTGCTAAATCTACAAAATCTAGTTGAGTTGGCTAAATTTATTAAGAATTATTTGATGACCAGCAGATTCGTAGTTAAAATTTGAATTTGTTCTTATGAGCTAGATTAGCTGAGGTTTTCATAAAAAAAATAATCAGAAGAGATCAAATTAATATGAACCAATAGATTATCCTCCTTTCGTCAATTGGACCGTATAAGCAGCTACTGATTTGATTTCCTCTTCAGTCAGTAAGCCCTTGAAAGGAGTCATCAATTTCCGACCTTCAGAAATGACGCTTACTCGTTCGTCTAAGCTTAATACAGATTCCTTAAATTTTATGGCTCCATTCAATGCTAATTGACCATCGATTCCATGGCAAGCTACACAGTATTGTTTGAAAATTTTTTTCCCGTCCTCCACATTGACAGTGGATTGATCAGTATTATTGTTTCCGTTTGAACCACATGCAATAATTACGGATACTATTATTGCTAAGCATATGAATTGTTTCATGGTATATTAGTTTTTTTGAAGGCTTCAAAAGTAAAATAAATCTTTGACATTATTGGGGTACTTTTTTATTAAAAATTGCAACAAAAAGGAATCCTCTATGAATAATCGTGATTTGAATGCCATACTACATTTCGTTTTAAGTCAACTGGAAGGAATAATCATTTATTGTATCAGTATTTTTCTGATCTAAAGTTCAAAGTTATAAATTTTGTTTGACCTTATATTCGGCGTATTTGATTTTGTTTTTCCTTCCTTTTTTATTGAAAAATTTCCCTCACTTTTATGATTGAAAAAAATGATAAAAAACTTTGGAAACTATTGAACTAAAAATAGTTTCCGTCGTTTACTAGGTATATATTGCGGCCTGATACAAAAACTACTTATGGAATTGAGAGAAAAAATATTATTAAAAGTCACAGAGCTTTTCATGAGGTATGGGATCAAAAGCATCAGTATGGATGATATCTCTAATCAAATGGGAATCTCTAAAAAAACCTTATACCAATTTGTTGATAATAAGAAAGATCTGATTCAGAAAATATTCGAAAGACATATTAAAGAGGAATTAGAAGCAATGAAAGTTATAGTCAATGAATCTGAAAATGCAGTGGAAGAGATTGTACGAATTGCACAGTATGTCACGCAACTTTTACGGGAGATGTCTCCCAAGACTTTATATGATTTACAAAAGTATTATCGGAGCATTTGGGACATGATGGAAGCATTGCACCAACAACACATTTTTGCTATCATCAAAAAAAATATTGAAAGGGGAATAAAAGAAGATTTATACAGAGGAGATCTTAATCCAGACATTGTTGCTAAATTATATGTAGGAAAAAATTCATTGATTGTAGACGAAAAATTATTCCCATTAAAAGACTACAACACAGAAAAATTGTTTAAAGAACATATCAAATATCATATATACGGAATCGCCTCCAAAAAGGGGTTACGTTTATTAGAAAAACATACTAAACAAAAGATATGAAGAAGACAATCATTTTAGCATTATTGCTTGCTTTGATTCATCCATCCCGGGCCCAAGAAACGCCAACATTTACTTTAGAAGATGCTGTTAATTATGCGATTGAACATAACCTTGAAGTAAAAAATGCTCGATATAATATTGAAGATGCAGACCAACAGATCATAGAACGTAGAGCTGTTGGAATTCCAAGTTTAAACGGAGCGGTTAACTTTCAACATTACTTCGATGTACCAACTTCTGTATTACCCGAACAGTTTGAAGAAATCATTCGTCTAGGGAACGGAGGCGTTTTGCCAGAAGGGTATAGTCCTAGAGCCCAGTTTGCTTTTAAAAACAATTTCAACTTAGGATTGGATCTAAATGCCATGATTTTTGATGGCAGCTATTTTACAGGTTTGAAAGCTGCAAAAGCTTTTAGAGACTATGTTGCCCAACAACTATTATCTACAGAAAGAGAGGTTAAAAATAAAGTGATCGAAGCTTATTTACCTTCTTTGATTATCAATGAGAGTTTGACCATTTTGGATAAAAACGTTGAGAACTTAGAAGATCTTTATAAGGCTACCAAGGCCACCTACCAAGCCGGATTCATAGAGCAATTGGATGTAGATCGTTTAGCACTTTCTTTGGCTAATTTGAAAGTAGAAAAAGAAAATTTAATTAGAAGCAGAGAATTAGCGATTAATTATTTGAAGTTTACAATGGCTTATCCGGTTGACGATGAATTATTACTGTCTGATGATCTCGAACAATTATTAGAAGAAGCAAAGGATGATGAATTAGCAGGGAATATTAATTTTTATAATAGACCTGAATATCGAGTGGCAGAGTTAGGTCTTCAACTCAATCAACTCAACATAGATTTGAATAAATCGGCGTATCTGCCTTCTGTTGTTGGATTTGCTTCTTATCAATATGGTTACCAAGGAAATAGTTTGTTTGGTGAAGATGGTTTTTGGGTGCCGACTTCGTTGGCAGGGATCAAACTCAATGTGCCTATTTTTGATGGTTTTGGCCGTAAGGCAAAAGTAGAAAGAGCTAAAATTGCACTAACTATTGCGCAAAATCAAGTCAGTGATTTGAAAAGAGGAATCACTCTAGAAGTTGAAAATGCTCGGGTAGAATATTTAACGACGCTACAGCGAGTAGAGAGCCAAAAAAATAATTTAGGCTTAGCAGAAAAAATTTATAACACTACTCAAATTAAATATACAGAAGGTGTTGGATCTAGTATTGAATTGACACAGGCTGAACAAAGTCTGTATCAATCACAAGAAAATTATATTCAAGCTCGATATCAATTATTATTAGCAAAAAGAAAACTAGACAGAGCTCTGGGAAACATTAACTAGTATTTGAAAATTAAATATTCAGCACTTTTCGTTTGATAAATGATGAAGCGAGAGTCTTAGGGTATTGAAAAATCTAAATACACGAATACATCAAAAAATGCGTACACTATCTATTCTTTTTTTCCTTGTTTTTTTGGCCGCATGTGGTATGCCAGAACCCGCTCCAAATGATTTGGCCGGGAAGAAAAAACTTTTAAAGGAAAAGAAAACTGCTTTGAAAGCACTAGCCGCTGAGATCGATCAGCTAAAAGATGAAATTGGAGAGTTAGACACAAGCAAGGTGGTCAAATCTCGCCGTTTGGTAACTATTGGAAAAATTGAACGCCGAGACTTTAATCGTTTCGTAGAAATTCAAGCGGCGGTAGAATCAGGAGATGCCGTCATGGCAAGTAGCGAAACCGGTGGGCGAATTATTCAATTAAATGTGGATGAAGGAAAAACCGTTCGCAAAGGCCAATTGATTGCAAAATTGGATATGGAAACCATCGATAAGCAAATCGCAGAAGTCGAAACTTCCAAAATTTTAGCAGACGAAATTTTTACCAGACAAGCTAAACTATGGAGTAAAAATATTGGTTCTGAAATTCAATATTTACAAGCTAAAAACAATAAGGAACGATTGGAAAAAACTCTAGAGAGCTTACGTTTCCAATTGACCAAGGCCAACGTGTATGCCCCGATAAGTGGTATTGTCGACAAAGTATATGCGGAAAGTGGAGAGATGGCTGGACCGGGCACTCCAATCATAGAAATCATCAATACTCGACAAGTAAAAGTGGTGGCCAGTGTTCCTGAAAAATATTTGCCTATTATGAAAAAAGGCCAATCAGTCGATGTCAAATTTCCTGCAATTAATGAAGAACGAAAAGCAAGAATTAGTATGATCGGCAATTCTATTAATCCTGCTAATCGAACCTTTGAAGCGGAAGTGCAACTTTCTAATCCAAAAGGAATTTTAAAACCCAATTTATTATCACTAATGATCGTCAATGATTTTTCTGCTAAAGACGCAGTCGTGATTCGTTTGGATTTGGTACAACAAGAAGTCAGTGGAAAGAGCTACGTTTTTGTCAAGGCAAATGGACCAGAAGGACTTTTAGCGAAAAAAGTATATGTTGAAACGGGCGAAAGTGTAGACGGCGATATCATTATTACAGAAGGTCTGATCGGAGAGGAAGAAATAATTATGGATGGTGCTAGAGGTTTGTCGGAAAATGAATTGATAGAGGTGAAAATCTCTGAATCGACAGCTTCCAATTAGTTGATGTTTGGCATCCTGAAAATACACTAGGATCGCCTTTTAAGAAAATGAGTAAAACCTTAAATCAATGACTAACATAGTTGATAAAATAAAAGAAAGCTTAAAGCAATTTGGCTTGACCTCCTTTGCGATAGATAATAGTACGAGTGTATTCATTCTTACTTTTATGTTGTTGTTTTTTGGAGTAAGTTCTTATACCGGAATGCCCAAAGAAGCCTTTCCCGAAATACCTTGGCCAAAGATTTATATCAATACCATTTACTTTGGTAATGCGGCTTCTGATATTGAAAGTTTGGTGACTCGACCACTTGAGAAAGAGTTGCGATCTGTATCCGAAATCAAAAATATCACTTCTTCTTCGCTACAAGATTATTCTTTAATCGTAGCTGAATTTCAGGCCAATGTAGATTTAGACGATGCCACTCGAAAAGTAAAAGATGCGGTAGACAAAGCAAAACCGGAATTGCCGAATGATCTAACACAAGAACCAGAAGTATTGGATATCAATATGTCTGAGATTCCAATTATGACAGTCAATGTTTCGGGTAGTTATCCCAATGAAGATTTAAAGAAGTTTGCAGAATATTTAGAAGATAAAATTGAGGACCTTCCGGAAATTTCTAAAATTGATTTAAAAGGAGATCTAGAAAAAGAAGTACAAATTGAAGTTGATTTGCCAAAGATGGAATCCATGCAAGTCAGCTTTGGAGATATAGAAAATGCGGTTCGTTCTGAAAATATTACGATGTCTGGAGGAGAGTTGATTAGAAATGATTTTCGTAGAACGATTCGTGTCCTTGGAGAATTTGAAACCATTAAAGATTTAGATAATTTAATTGTAAAAAGTGAAAATCTCAATCCCATCTATTTGCGAGACATCGCTAAAGTATCGATGGGTTTCAAGGACCGAACGAGTATCGCACGATCTGGACAACTCCCCGTTATTTCCTTAGATGTGATCAAAGATAGTGGAGAGAATTTGATTGCTGCGGCTGAAAAAATTAGAGCCATTATCAAAGCGGCTGAAAAAGATTATTTACCAAGTGATGTAACGGTTAAGATTTTTAATGATCAGTCTGTGCAAACCAATATGATGGTTTCGAATTTGGAAAATAGCATTATCTCTGGGGTCATCTTAGTGGTACTCGTACTCTTGTTTTTTTTAGGAATAAGAAACGCATTGTTTGTTGGTTTGGCTATTCCATTATCTATGTTGATGGGGATTTTAATTTTGAATATCATTGGTTATTCACTAAATACGGTAGTACTCTTTTCCTTGATTTTGGCCTTGGGTTTATTGGTGGATAATGCGATTGTGGTAGTAGAAAATATTTTCCGTTATCGGCAAAATGGATACTCGGGTTATGAAGCGGCAAAGTATGGGACAGGTGAGGTCGCTTGGCCAATTATAGCTTCGACCGCAACGACTTTAGCGGCATTCCTTCCACTTGCATTTTGGCCAGGTTTGATGGGAAGCTTTATGAAATATCTACCGGTTACTTTAATCATTGTTCTGTCTTCTTCTCTTTTTGTAGCCTTGGTGATTAATCCTGTATTTACGGCGAATTTTATGAAGGTAGATGAACGGGAAGATGACAAAGATATTCGTTTGCGAAAAACGAAAAATGTATTGATCGGTGCATTAATAATGATTTTACTTGCATTTGCTTTTCATTCAATGGGCGTACTTTGGGCTAGAAATCTTTTAGGAATTACCATCATCGTTACTTTAATCAATTATTTTTTCTTGCGAGGTGCTTCTTTCTTTTTTCAAAATAGAATTTTACCCATTTTAGAACGATTGTACAATCGATTCATTAGAATCGCCTTACATAAATTTGTCCCTGTTGTCATTTTTGTAGGAACGATTTTTCTTTTGATTGCGACGATCAATCTATTAGCAGCCAACATGCCAAAGGTGGTATTATTCCCAGATCCAGACCCTAACTACGTCAATGCATTTGTAGAATTACCAATGGGAAAAGACATCGAAGCGAGTAATGAATTGATGAGACAATTGGAAGCAAAAATATCTGAAACGGTCAAACCCTATTCTGGCGTTGTAGAAGAAGTGATGGCACAGATCGGTGAGAATACTGCAGACCCAAATGCTGGACCAAGTTTTGGCGCCTCACCTAATAAAGCCCGACTGACGGTTTCTTTTGTTCCTTCGGAAGATAGAGGAGGTGTTTCCACCAAAAAAATTATGGAAGAAATTAGAGAAAGTGTGAAAGGTTATGCTGGTGTAAAAATAGTAGTGGACAAAGACAATGCAGGACCTCCTCAGGAAAAGCCAATTAATTTAGAATTAAAAGGAGAGGACATTGGCATACTAGCGGATTTATCTCAGGAAGTCATCGCTTATATCAATAGTAAAAATATAGATGGGATTGAAGAACTCAAAGCAGATGTGCAGATTGGTAAACCAGAATTATTAATCAGTATTGATCGGGAGGCAGCTCGAAGATATGGAGTGTCTACTTATGCGATTGCAGATGCCATTCGAACGGCTGTATTCGGAAAGGAGATTTCAAAATTTAAAGAAGGAGAAGAAGAGTATCCCATTCAATTGCGTTTAGACGAAAAGTACAGATATCAAATTGGTGATTTATTGAATCAGAAAATTACTTTTCGAAATCCTGCCAATGGTCGAATTAGTCAAGTACCTATTTCTACAGTAGCAAAAACTAATTTTTCAACAACCTATAGTTCGATCAATCGAAAAGAGCAACAACGAATGATAACGATATTTTCAAACACATTAGATGACGCGAATCCCAACGAAGTAGTAGCAGAGATTGAAGATGTGATGGAATCCTTCCCGATGCCAAGAGGATTTAGCTATGAGTTTACAGGTGGACAAAAACAACAAGCTGAAGAAATGGCCTTTTTGAATTCGGCTTTTTTAGTGGCACTCTTTGGTATTTTTATCATCATTGTTGCGCAGTTTAATTCTATTGTTTCTCCCTTCATTATTATACTCTCCGTCGTTTTTAGTACGATTGGTGTCTTTTTAGGTTATGTCTTTACAGGAATGCAAATTGAAATCGTGATGACAGGAGTGGGGATTATTTCCCTTGCGGGAATTGTGGTGAACAATGCTATTGTATTGATCGATTATATTGAGTTGTTACTCAAACGTAAAAAAGAAGAAAAAGAATTAAAAAGTAAAAATGAATTGAGTCCTGATGACGTTCGAGAAGCCATTGTCTTGGGAGGTTCTACTAGACTTCGTCCAGTATTGTTGACGGCGATTACCACTGTTTTAGGATTGATACCATTGGCAATAGGATTTAATTTCAATTTCTTTACTTTAATAAGTGAGCTGGACCCACATTTTTATTTGGGAGGAGATAATGCTGCATTTTGGGGAACCATGGCTTGGACCGTTATCTACGGTTTAGTATTCGCTACCTTTTTGACCTTAGTGGTGGTTCCAGTGATGTACTGGATGTCCTATCTGGCCACTTATTGGTTGGCTAAATTATTAAAGAGAAATGAACCTGCAATTGAACTAGCTGAATAGATTTTCAAAGAACCTAGATTCATACATATATATTAGACCAAGCCATATTGTGGCCTCAACGAGCGAGATTTCATCATGAAATCTCGCTCGTTATTTTTGGTAATACCTTTTCTATGATTTTAGTGGTTTTTTTTAGAAAAGTAAATAGCTGCCTACATCTTACAAATAGTTTTCAAGCGTCTTTATGATTTTTCCTGACTTACAGGAAACTATACATAAGGCTTATTTTTAACATTGATTTTACAAGTTCTTTTATCGCCAATTATCTTAAGTTTTACCTTGTTTTATTTCGATATAGAAAAGGACTTTGGTACATAATTTGATTAATTGAAAGTATACTTATATTAAGTTTTTAAATCTTAGCATGACCAACACTTTAGTTAAATATAGATTTTTCGGTGTCGCATTATTTTTTGCAACGACATTTGTGCTGATGGGGTTCAATACCTTGGCACATCGAGGTTGGCAGTTTTCAAACTTAAGTATTAGTATAAGCGAAATTGGCAAAAAGTTGTCAGATTATAAAAAGCAGAAATATCGCAAAGATGCCACGAGATTGGCCTTGCGTTTAATTTCTGATAATCGCGAATATCACAATCTGGAAGTAGAAGTACCGGAGCAAAAAGTTACATCTATTTATGAAGCTTTAGTGACGATACATCAGAGTGAATTAGAGGAGGCAAAAACAGTCACCAAGATTCATAAGCTGCATACTTTTCCAATACCTAGCGTTGATCATTTTTTTGTAGTGTATGATCGCTCGGCTAAATGGGCTATTCCATTAAGACTCGGCGATATGACAACAGATAATGAAAAGATCAATAGTCTGATGAAAGACCACGGCTTGGTAATTGATAAGCATGTAGAATGGGATGAGGATAAAAATTCATTTCATGTAAAAGCAACCAGATCCTTGAATATAGCAGCAATAGCTAAAGAATTTTCAAAAGTAGATGGCGTTGTTTTGACGGATTTGCTCACTCCAGATGGAGATGGTAATGATATTGAAATTCAGCGAATCGAGCATGCTTGGGAAATTAAGTTTTTGATCAAATTTGGTTCTTGTATCACAGGATGCAAAAGTCAACACGCTTGGACATTTCAGGTAACTGATCAAAATGAAGTAACCTTTATCAACGAATCTGGGGATGAATTGCCAGATTGGATGAAATAAGAAATTGCTGGCTATTTTGAAACTAAAAAATTAAAAGGGCGTTTATAATATGCGCCTAAATTAAAAATATATTAACTAATTATATTAGTTAAAGAATTTTAGGGTGAGTGTTTGTTCATAGTTTTTGTTTTTTGTTTTGTCCCCCGATTTCATCGGGGGATTTTTTCTCTCTCGACCCCCTCGAAGAGAAATGTACAAACCCATCTGTTTTGGTCTTATAGTGCCATACAGCAATCTCATCATTTTTATCCTAGTTAAATTAATACTTAGTAACGATTGAAAATGACTGACGTTATTCTTTGATTGTTATTGATCACTCCATATCCCCCTTTTTAGTTCAGGAGGTGTATCTAATTTAGATACCATAATTCCTCCCCGCAGACTATGTCTAGTGATATAGTTCAAGAATTACGAAAGGGTAGAGTGTTTTTATATGTTTTAATTAATGTTCCTCTGTCACTTGTGGCGGAGGTCTTTTGAAAGATCAATTCCTTCGAAAATTTCGAAAGAATTTAAAGATAGTGTTTGTTCATAGTGTTTGTTTTTTGTTTTGTCCCTGTCGATGCCTTATTGACAGGGCTTTTTTTGTGACTTTTAGTAGACCAATATGAGATGATTCCAAATTTTCATTTAAGATTTAGTATTTCGATGCCGAAAATGGCACACAGATCTTGTTGATTACTCAGGTCACGCTGATTTTTCCCGCGATCAAAGGTCGCGTTAGTTGAGAAATCTGCGCGATCTGAGTAACCTGTTCAATCAGTGTTCTAATACGACTTTTGAAGCTCTAAAATTCATAGTGTTTTGGACGGTCTAAGAAATTAGGGATCTTGCTACATGCTACCTTCCTAAAAAGCTTGCTCAAGAAGAACGACATTCTCCGTATTATAGTTAGAAATATTTTTGTTTAGGCCAATGATGGTTCCATCAGAAATTTTGGCTCCTTTTTTTATTACAATAATTCCATTAATAATCCGATATTCTTTTGTGTCTTCCTCGGCCAGAGAAAAATCACCGATGATGGATACATTATTTCCGATACGGCAATTTTTGTCTATGATGGCATTTTTGATATAGCAATTTTTACCAATGCCTATAGGAATATCAGCTGCTTTATTTTTAATATCATCTATCGATTGGATGAAGTCATTCCCAAAAATAATGGACCGTATGATTTTGCTTTTTTTACCAATCTTAGAGCGAATACCTATTACGGATTCTTTAATTTTTTTTGCTTTAATAATAGAACCTTCTGCAATTAATGCTTGTTGTATCCGAGTACCCATGAGTTTGGAAGGAGCTAGGATTCTTGGGTTAGTGTATATCGGATTGCCCGTGAAAAAACTAAATTCAGGTCTTTGTTCTGTCAAACTTATATTCGCATCGTAAAAGGATCGAATGGTTCCAATGTCTGTCCAATAGCCTTCAAATTGATAGCTGTTTACTTGATATTGTTTCATGATAGCATAAGGAATAATTTCTTTTCCAAAATCCATTGCTTGTGGTTTTTCATTAAACAAACGCTGGATAGCTTTTTTTGAAAAAATATAAATACCCATAGAGGCTAGGTATAGTCGGCCTTTTCGTTTATTATGTTCTTGAACATCTGAGCGCCAATCTGGTAAAATGGACAATTTAGGTTTTTCTATAAAGTTAGTAACCTTTGATTGTTGATTGACTTTCATGATTCCAAAACCACTCGCATCTTCGGGATGTACAGGTTTGGTAGCGATCGTCAATTCTGCTTTTTGATCATTATGATGACTAAGCATCTCCTGAAAATCCATTTGATAAAGTTGATCACCAGAGAGAATTAGTAGATTGTCGTATTTGTATTGTTGAAGATGATGCATTGATTGTCGAACGGCATCTGCGGTACCTTGATACCAATCTTGATTATTGGGTGTTTGCTCTGCTGCAAGAATTTCTACAAAACCATTACTAAATGAATCAAAATTATAAGTATTTTTAACATGTTTATTTAAGGAAGCAGAATTGTACTGAGTGAGCACAAATATTTTGTTTAGACCAGCGTGTAAACAATTTGAGATTGGAATATCAATTAATCGATATTTACCAGCAATAGGGACCGCAGGTTTTGAACGATTGCTTGTTAGAGGAGCTAGTCTAGTTCCTGCACCTCCTCCAAGAATTAGGCAGATGGTTGTTTTATTCATGATGAGAATATTTGGAAAGTATAGTTTTATTAGGTTTCAACAGAAACACTAAAGCGCTACAACATGAGAAAATAGATTTGAAAACATGCTGACACGTATGAATAGAGGCCTAAATATTCTTATGGTCAGAATGACGTTGAGGTAGTTCGTTTTGGAAAGTAATATTATGGAGCTTAGCTCTTGAGTAAATACAATTTCAATATATCATAAAAAGAAAAACAAAGCAAGATACATTGTAAATAATTTTAATATATAATATTTTGATGTTTTTTTGAAACCTTTTTTAAAATGGTATCGATTAAAACATATAGCATTAGCTTGTAGCGAAAACAAAATGGTATGGATAATAAAATCATAGAGAACCTTAGAGAAGATTATCGATCTAACGTTTTAAATATCGAAGATGTAGCGGAGCAGCCAATGGATCAATTTAAACTTTGGTTTGAAGAGGCTTTACAATCTCAATTGAAAGAACCAAATGCGATGACTTTGGCTACTTGTACTCCACAAGGGATTCCGTCTGCTAGGATTGTATTGCTAAAAGGTTTTGATGCGGAAGGTTTTGCATTTTATACCAATTATCGAAGCAGGAAAGGTCAGGAGTTAATCCAAAATCCAAGTGCTGCTTTAGTTTTTTGTTGGTTAGAGTTGCAAAGACAAATTCGCATTGAAGGATGGGTCGAACGAATGTCCAGAGAAGAATCTGTTGCTTATTTTCAAAGTAGACCTAAGAAGAGTCAAATAGGTGCATGGGCTAGTGCCCAAAGTAATGTTATTGAAAATCGAATGATACTAGAGGAAAATGTAAAAGAATTAGAAGAAAAATATAAAGATGTAGATCAGTTGCCTTGTCCAGAACATTGGGGTGGTCTAAAATTAATCCCAGAAAAAATGGAATTTTGGCAAGGGCGAACGAGTAGGTTACACGATAGAATCTTATATACTTTTGATGAAAATGGAAAGTGGAAAAAAGAAAGATTGGCTCCTTAAAAAGTAGGAAGTAGGAAGTTCTCTTAATATTCGAATGGAGAAAACTTACTACTTCCTACTTATGACCTATTACTTAATTACCATTTTTAGCAATACTGTGCGTAAGCCAATTTTAAATTATCAGCAATATGCTCTGCAGGTCGACCTTCAATATGATGACGTTCAATAAAATGAACCAACTGGCCATCTTTGAATAAAGCAATTGAAGGTGAAGAAGGAGGATAAGGTAACATATATTCTCTAGCTCTAGAGGTAGCTTCCTTATCAACACCTGCAAAAACAGTGACCAATTTATCTGGTTTCTTTTCTCCAGCAATGGACAATTTTACGCCCGGACGTGCCATGGCTGCTGCGCAACCACAAACAGAGTTGACGACAACCAACACCGTTCCTTCTGCATTATCCAAAGTAGCATCAACTTCAGCTGGACTTGTCAATCCTTCAAAACCAAAGTCGGTTAAATCTTTACTCATTGGAGCAACTAATTCTGGTGGATACATATTTTTTTACTTTAAATTTTATAATTTTCATCAAAAATACGGCTTTCTCTTTGTTTTTATCTAAAAAAAATGAATAACTTCATCGAAGAAGCATTTTGAACGTTTGATAAACAACTTTCAAAAAGCCTTACCTTTAAGAGAATGCATTATAGCATACATTTGTTCATTTTTCCTCAACAAATAAGACACAAATAGAATTTAGATTCGTTAATCTATCGGATATGATATCAGCATTCTAAAGAACGATATCTAATTTTTGAACCTCAAAAAAGCTAACAAACATGAATAAGAATCTTTTTAAGAGTGTATTTTTCCTTTCCTTATTTTTCCTTTTAGTTAATGCTTGTACGAAAGATAAACTATCAGAGCCGATAACGGATGAATGTGATAGTACCTTATCTTATACAAGCGAAATAAAAAATATTATTGATGGAAGTTGCGCCATTTCTGGTTGTCATGCATCTGATGGATTCGCCCCAGGGAATTTTGAAAGCTATGCTTCCATGTTGTCTAGCTTAGAGAGTGGTTTAATCAAAACCAGAGTAGTAGATTTGCGTAATATGCCAATTGCACCAGGAGAAATTAGCGCGGAAAATTTTGAAAAAATAAAATGTTGGTTAGAATCAGGTTTTCCTGAATAGCCCCTAGCGTATTAAGTTCATTTCTAAAAAAAATAATTACCCTATATTGAAAGGAGGTTAAAATTCTATTTAGTAAAAGAATCATCTCCTGATCAAACCCAAAAGATCATTTTATGAAAAAAATACTGTTCTCCCTTTTTATGATTTCCTGTTGGACCATGACCAATGCACAGGAGTATGTTCATCAAACGTTTAAGGACACCAGAGTCATCAATAGTCATTCAGTAGAAACCTTACAAAAAAGAAAACTAGATGTTAGGATCAGCCATCGGTTTGGAGATTTAGCTGGAGATAATGGAGGTTGGACTACTTTTTATGGTTTAGAAAATGCTGTGGATGTATTAATTGGTTTAGATTATGGTGTGACAGATAATTTAATGATTGGTCTATATCGGACCAAAGGAGCTGGACCATTAAAACAATTACTCAATAGTACCCTGAAATATCGAGTGATCCGTCAAGGAAAAGAGAGTGGTGCTCCGCTTACCTTAACTTTAGTGAATACCACTTCGGCATCGACTGCAAAAAAAATTGACGATCCAGATGTCTTAAGTAGTTTTCCAAAAACGGCACATCGATTTTCGTATTCTTTTCAAGCCATCATTGCTCGTCAATTCTCTGAGCGGTTTTCATTACAAGTAACACCGGGTTATGTGCATCGGAACTTGGTAGCGAATATTGATGACAATGGTTTATTTAGTTTAGGTGTAGCTGCGAGAATACAACTCAGCAAAGTATTTGGAATTATTGCAGATGCTACTTTTCCCTTTTCGGATATTCGAGATAGTGACAATGGTTATTATCCGCCCA
Organism: uncultured Saprospiraceae bacterium; assembly: GCA_964441245.1. GTDB lineage: Bacteria > Bacteroidota > Bacteroidia > Chitinophagales > Saprospiraceae > JALZUU01. The sequence continues at coordinate 24,593 of CAYTVR010000050.1, forward strand.
TTGGTATTGGCTTAGAAATTGATACTGGCGGACATGTTTTTCAACTCAACTTGACCAATGCTACGGGATTAATGGATACCGATTTTATTCCTAACACCCGAAGTAAATGGGGCGATGGAGAATTCCGTTTGGGTTTTACTATTTCGAGAATGTTTAATTTATAATTGAAATGAAAAAGTTTTTTTATCTATCAATATTGTTCAGTGTTTTTATGCTATTAACTGCACTGACTCCCCAGCCAAATCCGGTCCTAGAGATCAATAAGGATACACCTGTATGGGACGTATTAAAAGAATTAGGGGAACCAGAACCTAATCATGCTATTCATAATTTACCCAGAAATGCAAGTGTAGAAGTTGGAAGAGATCTGGTATTAAAAGGTGTTTCAAAACCTAAGGTGGGCAAAAGTTCAAGCTTACAAAGCAAGCATTTTGTTTGTACTTCTTGTCATAATGTTGAACGGGAAGATCCAGACTTAACGAGCTCAGACCCTCAAGCGCGATTGGAATTTGCTAAAGAAAAAGGTATTCCTTTTTTACAAGCAACGACGCTTTACGGAGCGGTCAATCGAAGTTCTTTTTACAATGATGACTATGAAAAAAAGTATGGCGATTTAGTTATTCCAACCAGAAATAATTTGCGAGAAGCCATTCAACTTTGTGCGGTAGAATGTTCACAAGGACGACGCTTAGAAAATTGGGAATTGGAATCTGTATTGGCTTATCTTTGGACTTTAGAATTTAAAATGGATGACTTAGCATTGACTTCATCAGAGTTTCAATCTTTAGAAGCCGCCATGAAAAAGGATGCCGATCAAACTTCTAAAGAAGAACTTCGAACTTTGATAAAAGGTAAATATCTTCCAGGAGCACCTGCCCATTTTGTGGAACCACCTGCTGATCGTAAAAAAGGGCATGACCTTCAAGGGAATCCTGATAATGGACAATTGGTCTATGACTTGAGCTGTAAACATTGTCATGAAAGTCAGCGCTATTCCTTTTTTAATCTAGACGATCGGAAGATGACTTTTAAATATTTAGGAAAGCATTTTAAAAAATATACGCGCTATTCTACGTATCAAGTTGTTCGATATGGGGTTCAAAGTAGACCTGGAAAAATGGCTTATATGCCTCAATATTCTAAAGATAAAATGAGCGATCAACAATTAGAAGATTTGAGAGCTTATATTGAAATGCGGGCTAAATAATAGAGAGGATGGGTGAAGGATGAATGTTGATTTTAAACAATGAATTTTGAATGGCCCAATAACGTAAAATTTGCGATATAGGGCCATTTAAAATTCAGTTAACTTTATCAATAGTTTTAGCAAATAGCTTCAACTATCTTATATGACCTTTTACGTTCGACGGTTTATGTGTTCTTAAATTCCCGTATGGTTATCGCATTTCACGTTAAAACATCAAACCTCCCAACCATATTTTTCCAAGCTTCTTCATAATCAATATCTGATAATTCTGGATTAAGGTGAATGTTTTAGCTAAGGCTTTAATTTTATCCATTCTTGCAGATAATACTTTCTCTGTACTCCATTCATTCCATTACGCTAGAAATTCAAGTTTTATTCACTGGTCAAAATACTCCATATTAAATAGTATAATTATTAATTATTAATTATATATTTGATTTGTTAAACAAACATAACTAATGATACCCCCAGAAAGTACAACTAAATTTGATTGGGATTTTACGATTGATACCATCCGAAGTGGTAAATGTATACTTTTTTTAGGCCCAGAACTTTATACTTCTTCTGAAGGAAAAAAATTGCATGAAGCATTATTATCTTTTCTTAAATATCCTGACAATGATGATATTGCCAAGTATTATCAGGGTGAAAATTTATTTCTTTTTAATAATAAAGGCGCAAAAACCAAGACTTACTATAAAATTAAAAACTTTTACGCCCAACAATCTTTTCCAGAAGCCCAAAAAATATTTGAAAAGATAACTCAGATTCCTTTTCAATTTATTATCTCACTTACTCCTGATAATAAACTAACCAAAGCCTACGAACAATTAGGTTTTAAGTCTAAGACAGATTTCTACTGGCGCAATCATTCCTCCACCACAAAGGTAAAACTACCATCAAAAGATTCTCCTCTAGTCTATAATTTATTCGGTACAACCGAATTACAAGAATCAATGGTATTGACCCACGATGATCTTTACGATTTTTTTGATTCCATTTTTGGAGAAAGAAGTATGCCAAAGGAATTATTGCACATCATTCAAAAAGCACACAATCTAATTTTCTTAGGTATTCCTTTTCAAAAATGGTACTTGCAATTATTGTTGCGAATTCTTTCGTTGCACAACGATAGTGAGTTTATGCGTTATGCTGCCAATCAAACTGTTGACGAAAAAACAATATCTCTTTGTGCTCAACAATTTAATATCAAATTCGTCCCAGATAATATAGGTTCTTTTATTGATGAACTTTTTAACCAGTGCACTGATCTAGGTATCTTAAAAGAAGTTTCAGAAGGAAAACAGTCCATTTCAGAATTAGTTTCCAAACTAATTGCCAATGATAAAATCGATGCAGCACTAGAAAGTTTGAAAGACTTTTTGGAAGGTCTTGGAGAATTTGGGCTTGACCTAATCGATGATGTTATACTGTTAATTAATAGACATAAAAGACTCAATAAGAGAGAAAGGCAAGGAATTATTAGCTTTGATGATGCTCAAGTTGAATCTAATAAAATTCGAAAATCACTTTTAGAATTATTGAGTGAAGTCAAAGCTTTAGAATAAACAAACTGAAAACAATAGAATACGGATAACTTGAGTAACACTAACTCCAATACAGCTAATCAATATCGATATCCTGGAGCACAACCATTTTCCAGAGATCAGCAAAGTATTTTCTTTGGTAGAGAAAAAGATATTGAAGGTTTACACCAATTGATGAGTGTAGAACAGTTGGTGGTATTGTATTCCAAGTCAGGTTTGGGTAAAAGTTCTTTATTAAACGCCGGGCTCATTCCAAAGGTAGAAACAGAAGAATTATTAGAACCCATTACTTTTCGATTTGGCGCTTATACTGAAGGTAAAACAGAAACGCCTGTTGAAATTAGTCAACAAACAATTAGCAAAGATCAACCTCAAGGCTCTTTTCTTGATAAAATTGTTGAAGATAAAAACTCCCTTTGGTACCAACTCAAAAACAGATGGTTACATTCCGATAGAAAAAAAGGCTACTTAATTGTTTTTGATCAGTTTGAAGAATTGTTTACCTATCCTGAGGAAGCAATTAATGCATTTAAAATGCAATTGGTGGATGTGTTATATAGTACAACACCACAAAGTGTTAGAAAGAAATTGGAAGAGAAATTCACCAAAAATCCGGACATTCTATCCAATGAAGAATTTGAATTGTTAGATACCCCCATGAATGTTAAAGTCATTATGGGAATCCGTTCAGATCGACTCAGCTTAATTAATCAACTCTCTGATTATTTACCTAGTATTTTATCCAACTGTTATGAACTAGGAGCCTTAAGTTCGGAACAAGCAGAAGAGGCTATCCTTAATCCGGCATATTTAAAATCATCTAAATTCATTGCGCCGGTATTTGATTATGCTGATGAAGCTATTGAAGAAATTCTCTCTTTTCTTACCAAAGAAGGGCAAGACAAAATCGAATCTTTTCAACTTCAAATTTTGTGTCAAACACTTGAACGAAAGGTGATAGATCAAAAATTAAAACTAATTAAACTTGATGATCTAGGAGATATTGAAAGTATATATAAAAACTATTACGACAATCAACTTAAACTTCTTGGCAATAGTGAAGAAGAATATGCTGCTAGATTATTAATTGAAGACGGGCTTATTTTTGAAGAGGAAGAACGCCGGCTAAACATGTATGAAGGTCAAATCTATAAAACGTTTAACATCGCTCCCGCTTTGTTAGCAAAACTTGTCGATAGTCATTTACTAAGAGCAGAACCGAGTATGAAAGGTGGGTATACTTTTGAATTGAGTCATGATACTTTGGTCGCTCCCGTGCTCCGTTCAAAAAGAAAGCGAAAAATAGAAGAAGCACAAATAGAAGAAGCACGACTTCGACAAGAGAAAGAAACCGAGATGGAAGCACTTCGACAAGAAGCCGCATTGGAAAGAAAAAGAAGAAATAAAGCTACGATGGCCGCAGTTGCTGGTTTTTTGTTATTTGGACTCGCACTTGTTGCTTCTATCTTTGCCTACTCCTCCTATACCAAGGCTAAAGCAGCAGAGTTAGTAGCTCAGAAAAAGGAACAAGAAGCCAAACAGAATTTGGACCTCTTCCTCAAAGAACAAGAGCAAAAATCATTAGCACAATACAGTGCCTTGATGGCCAATGGTAGAACATTAATGGCACAAAGTGATTATGTTGGTGCTGCTCGGGAATTTGCTTCTGCATTAGAATTTCGAAAGGATGATCCAGAAGCACTAAAACTGAAAAATGAAGCAGAATCAAAATCTGGAGCTAAAGAACGATTTAGCCAGCTAATTAAAGAAGGAGATAACTTTTATAACCGCGGAGGCAATTATTATGTTAATGCTCTCGAATCTTATAGAAGTGCGCTTCAATTAAATTACAATAATAACATAGCCAATAGTAAGATCAATAATGTAACTGGGAAGTTAGAATCTACATTCAATAAGTTTATGACGAATGGCGATAAATTTTTCAAAGCTAAAGGCTATCAATACGCGTTGGAGAACTATCAAAAAGCCCAACGAATAAAACCCAATGATTCTGCTCTAAGGCAAAAAATCAACGAATGCAAACAAAAACTCAACTAATAATAACATGGCATTAAGCTTCTGATATACTTTGAACGGGATAAAAAAGTGATTTGTAAATCTTGTTTTTCCGCTCAAAGGGTATACCGATAAAGGGATAAAAGTATTTTTAAAAATCATGATTTTATCCCGTGTCGTGTATAATTCACCCAACTACTTATTAAACACAACACATTCTCTTTTATATAATCTGATTTTATCTTTTTGCTAAGATCATAGGATTCCCTTTGGTTTTAGATAAATATTAATTGTAACCATTTGAAAAACTAACACATGAAAATCAACAACTACCTTTTTGTTTTCCTTCTTATTTTGATGTCCAATCAAACTATTTTAGCTCAGGTCAATTTGCTAAAATCAGAACAACATACCATCGAAGGAAATATCAACTTAATCAATGACCAACTTAGTGATATTAAATCATCAAGTACCGCAACATTAGCATTAAAAAATGGAGAATTGGAGATTATGTTTCCAACTCGGAAAACTACTAATCAACAGTTTTACTCCATTCAAATGGAGGCCACGCTCAACGGAGTTCCCCTTTCGATATCGGAAGAAAACCTTCATGGTTTTTATGGCCCTAATTTGATGGCCCTAGCTGATGGAGTAAAAAACGTCTTATGGATGAACATTATTGATAAGCATCAACAACTGGATGGAAAAATCAAAGTCACCATCACTTCAGAATTAAGAGGCCAACTAGAAGTTCCGATCGATTGCGATAATCCTCCCGTTTTTACAAAAAAACAAAAACTACCTTATTTAATCGCCGGTGGGGTAGGAGTAGCAGCCATTGGTGTCGGACAATTATTTAAAGCGAAATCTAATTCAACTTATGATGACGATTATTTAACAGCCCAAACATTTGCAGAAGCACAACCAAAATATGAAAGCGCTAATAGCGATCATCAAACCTATCTGATACTAACTTATGCCGGTTCTACTATTCTGGTTGCGGACCTTGTCATGTACCTCATCAGAAATGGCAAACATAAACGTCAAATGAGACTCTATAAAAAATTCTGTAATGGTAATTCATTATCCGTTAGTCCAATGATAGAACTCCCAAGCAATAATGCATCTAATACAGGTGCTTCTGGACTACATTTTACACTTAATTTTTAACGACAAATCTATCCACCATGTATAAATATATTACCACAATTCTCTTACTAACTATTTGGATAACCAACGGAATAGCTCAATCTTGTTTTGCTGACTTTGTTAGTAAAGGAACAGCGGCCCATAAACAATTGGATTTTGAAAATGCAATTGTCAACTTTGAAGCTGCTCAGATTTGTCCAGATAATACAGAACAACAAAAAAATGAAGCCATCAGCTGGATCAACAAATCTAAAAATGGTTATATCGATGCGATTAAAAAAGAAAGAGCAGCAGCATTGCAAGCTCAAAAAGAAGCAGAACGACAATCCTTAATTTCCGAGTCCAACCGATTAGGTTTTATTGCCAACCTGGAAAATGAAAAAACGAATTATTCTGATGCTTTAATGCTTTCCTATAAAGCCTTAAACATGGATCGACAATCAGCAACTCCTTTGGTTAATCGTGCTTTTGGAGACGCGGTTAGTTCCAACTATTCGATCCTTCTCGAAAAACATGAGCAAAGTATTTTGTCTACCCTATGGTCGCCGGATGGCCAAAAAATTATTTCCAGATCTCGTGACAAAAGCGTTATGGTTTGGGATACAAAAGGAAACTTACTTGCCACATTGGATCAACATAGCGATAATATTCTTGCTATGTGCTTTTCACCAGATGGACAACAAATCGTAACGACATCGACGGATAATTCCGCTATTATTTGGGATGCTAAAGGAAATGTTATCGCCAAACTAAATGGGCATAACGATCAGGTTAGCCACTGTGCTTTTTCAAAAGATGGTAATTATATCGTGACTTCTTCTCGAGATATGACCACAAAACTATGGCGCAAAGATGGTACTTTATTACAAACCTTAAAAGGACATTCTGCACCAGTAGCAGAGGCCGTTTTTTCGCCAACAGGCAATGCAGTATTGACTCGAAGCTACGATAAAACCGTAAAAGTCTGGTCATTGGATGGAGCACAATTAGGCGATTTGAATAAACATAACTCTTATATTTATTCTGCTGTATTTTCTCCAGATGGCAACTCCATTCTTACCGCTTCGGCAGATAATACTGCTAAGCTATGGACCATTTCTGGTCAGTTATCTGCTGATATGAATCAACATACGAACTATGTCTCCAGTGCTACTTTTTCGCATGATGGAAAAAACATCATTACCACTTCGGCAGATAAAACAGCAATCCTTTGGGATCAGGCCGGTAAGCTTATCCACAAATTTGATCAACATCGGGATATCATTCAAAATGCACTTTTCGCTCCCGACGGTCAATCCATCCTGACTTGGTCGAAAGACAATAAGCTTTTGCTTTGGAAAATGGATGGAACAATGGTCGGTAATTTCGATCAACATACAGATGATATTATTGATGCTACTTTTTCACCCAGCGGCCAACAAATTCTAACGGTCTCCAAAGATGGAACGGCAAAACTATGGGACACAAAAGGAAACATTGTAATGAATTTGGAAAGAGAGGAGGAACAAATTACCGGATCAGCTTTTTCTCCAAATGGGGATCAAATAGTTAGCCATTCTTCTGGTAATGTAGCAATAATTACCCGAACCCCTTTAGCCGTTGAAGCCTATTTAAAAGCGAACCCTTTACCGGATTTTTCACCAGAGCAAAAAGCAAAATATGGTATTCGGTAAAAGAGCAATATTATTTTACATCTTCATCGGATGCTTGATCGGTTGGGCTGCTTGTAGTGAAACAAAGCCTAAAAAAGCACCTGTATCAGCTGTAAATGGACAGCCAAAACAAGTGGTAATACCTCCAATTTCGGTTAAAACTTTTAAAAATGAAAATAGCTGGGGATATGACATCTTTAGAAATGGTAAAAGATATATTCACCAACCTTCAAAACCAGCAATAGGTGGGAATAAAGGCTTCGATACAGAATTGCAAGCTCAGAAAATTGGAGAGCTGGTTATTTATAAAATCGAAAAAGGAATCATTCCTCCTTCCTTAACAAAAGTGGAGGTCGATAGTATTATTGATCAGTACGGTCAATAAAATTATTCAAGATTTAAAAAACCATTATGAAAACAATAACCTATAAAATATTTTGCCTCCTGCTAGTGAGTATCGTTTTTTATTCTTGTGAAAAATGGAACTTAGATGAGGAAATTTTTTTGCAAATAGACCTTTCTCCTCCGGAAACCATTTCTATTGATTCGGTAACACTTAGCGCGACTCTAAAAGACTTTACCGGAGGGCAAATTCAATCACATGGCTTTTTGTGGACTACCTTAGATCAGGCACCAACTTTTTATTTAAATAGTGGTCTTGTAGATCTTCAGGCAAAAACGAAAGAAGATAGTGACCAGACCTTTTCAGCTGCTATAGAGCTTGAGCCTAATGAAACCTATCTTCTACGCGCCTTTGCCCGTTTAGATGGGACCGAATTTGTTTATAGTGAAACCATTTCATACGTTACAGGAAATGCAAAGGTTTTTTCAGAAAATATTCATTACGAAGATGGATTTAGTCTTCAAGCAACCGGACGACTTAGCGGTATGGATAAAGGTTTTGTTGCGCTCGAACATGGCTTTTGTTGGTCGACTGACAATCCCGAACCTACTCGTGATGACCAAGTGGTTAACCTAGGAGAGAACCGGAGTAACCTTCCTTTTGTGGCTGATATTGGCCAGTTGGTCAATAATGTCCCGTACTATATAAGACCTTATGCGGTCATAAGAAAAGACAGTGAAGTTGAAGTCATTTATGGAACCGTTATGGAATTTGATGGTGACTTAGAATTCTGGGAGAAAGTTAATTCCTTTGAAGTTTATTCATTGTTTAGTGGAATAGGATTTTCTATCGGCAGCAAAGGTTATGTTGGTTTGGGCGGGTTTGGCGCTGGCTCTGATTCACCTTTGTTTTGGGAATATGATCCTACTTTAGATGAGGTGACTCAGAAATCGGATTTTATAGGATCATCTACATTCGGTACTGGTTTTTCTATAGGGAATAAAGGATATTTTTGTACTTCATCAAATGATTTTTATGAATACGATCCTGCTTTAGATGAATGGATTCAGAAAGCGGATTTTATAGGAGAACCTCGTTTCTACGCAGGTGGTTTTTCAATTGGAGATAAAGGATACATTGGAACTGGATCAGCTGGTACTTTTGAAACGCCTATTTACTTTAATGATTTTTATGAATATAATCCTGCCTTAGATGAGTGGACTCAGGTCGCGGATTTTATAGGAGAATCTCGTCAAAATGCAAGTAGTTTTTCAATTGGAGATAAAGGATACATTGGAACTGGACGAGCTGGTAATTGGCCAGAATGGAATTTCTTCAAAGATTTTTATGAATACGATCCTGCTTTAGATGAGTGGACTCAGGTCGCAGATTTTGGAGGAGCCCCCCGTGAAAATGCAAGTGGTTTTTCAATTGGAGATAAAGGATATTTGATATGGGGAACGAATCGGACTACCTTCTGTATGACTGATTTTTGGAGCTATAACCCTGATATAGATACATGGAGTAAAATAGTAGATTTCCCAGCCCCTCCCAGGCATTCGGCCGTTGCCTTTTCTATTGATGGTATAGGTTATTTGGGAACAGGGCAATGTAGTATTACTAGCTTAGATGATATTTGGAAATATGATCCCTAAAGTAGATAGCCTTGCAGTCGTGGAATAAATTATAAAAAACGCATAAAAAATAAATTTAAAGACATGCTAAAAAATAGCTACTCTCGATATACTTTTTTCTTCCTATTATTATTAATGGTTTCCTGTAATGACTGGGAACTTAAAGAACAGAGTTTTGTAGGAGTCACTACAGGTGATTTTACATCTAGTGCCCTACCAACAGAAGGAATAATGGCTGGTACAATTAATGGTTTAGTCAATGAAGAATTAGTTGATGCTCATGGACATATTTGGTCTTTATCCGACAATGCTTTGCCCACTGTTGATAATAAATTGGGAATTAGTCAACTTGGACAAATAGGTAACAATGATTATGTCAGCACCACTAATACGCTCATACCCGGCACAAGCTATAACTACCGGTCCTATGTTATCTATGGAGATAAAGAACCCATTTATGGCGAGGTCAAATCATTTTCTACTGATGGCCTTAGCCCGCAATTATCCATCGATAACATTACAGCTTCAGAGGATGATCCACTTTTAGTAACCATTTCCAGTACCATTTCTAATTTAACCATTGGACTCTCCATAAATTCCTATGGTATTGTCTGGGGAAGTGAACCTCAACCGACATTTGAAACGGATCAAGTCGTTTTAGAAACAGAAGTTCCGGTCTTGGATAATTCCTTTTCGTTTGAACAAAAGATATCATTACCAACAGGGAAAAGTTATTTACGCCTTTTTATGTTAGTTAACGGGAAAGCTTACTATGGCGAAAGTCAATCTTATTCTATTGGAGATATATGGTTAAAAAAGGGCGATTTCCCTGACTCGTTTAACCCTGGCGATGAAGGTTCAATTGCTATGTCTTTTTCTATTGGAGATAAGGGATATTTTGGTGAAATAGGGGGGCGTTTTTATGAATATGACCCAGTTTTAAATACCATAATTCCAAAGGCAAACCATCCTGGATTCTTTGGTGAACATTTATTTAATATTGACGCTAAAGGATATGTTGCTTCTTATAACCCGTCTGAATTTTATGAATATAAT
>CAYTVR010000051.1:0-34855 GCA_964441245.1 uncultured Saprospiraceae bacterium
CTTCGCGAGGAAGTAATTGATCCATGATATAGTGAATCTTACCGTTGTGAACCATTAAATCCAAAAAACGATTACCATTTGGTTTGTCGACTAAGTTATTGGCCAAAGCTTCTATTGCTTTAGCCACTAGATGCTCTTCGTTCATTGATTTTTTGATATAATTAGGAAAGTCCTTTGAGCGATAATTGGGGTAATCGGCTCCTAAGAAAAAATCAAGACCCACCCCTAAAATATTTTCAAAAGTAAAGGCACCTACGGAAAACTCAGATAAATAAGTAATCAGTATGGGCGTTTCTTTTTCAGGAAAATGATATTTATAAAAACGGAAAGCTTCTGCAAAATCTTTTTCGAGGTCATCGAAATCACTATAAGTAGTCTGACAATCATCATACAATTGGCGAAGCTGGGGACTTTGTACAAAATTCTTTAAGATATTGGGGTCTTGTAAGGCTGGAAAGAATTCTCTCGCAAAAATGTCCTTCATAAATACAGGATATTGATCAAACAGACGTTTAGACTCCTCCTGTATTTTTGTGGTATCCAATGAAAAAAGATCTTTTTCGAAACGCTTGACATTAAGATCAATCTCTATATGAGAAACATCAGGAATATTTTTAACTTTGCCTTTCTGGCACGAAAAAAGCATAGATATTATACTAAAAGATAAGATAACGATCGTTAGTTTATTCATTATTTACGTTACGATTAGGCTGATTAGAAGTGTTTATAAATCATTAAAACACGACTTAATCTATTTTTTAACAAAATTCTGCGCTCAAAATACGTTTATGAAACGTATATCAAAGGAGTTTTAGAAAACTTCATAAAACAAAACTTTATTGAGATGAAAAAAATTGCATTTTTATTTACGTTTTTATTGTTAATGGGTTCCAAGATATATGGTCAAACTGATTTTCGTTTTGGCTTTCAGGTGAGTCCTAATTTTAGTTGGTTGAGTACTGACGACAAATTCATTAATGGCAATGGTAGCAATCTAGGCCTTAAATTAGGGATGATGGGGGAAAAGTATTTCGCTGGTAGCGAAAATTATGCTTTGAGTTTTGGGATAGGTTTTGCTTTCAATCAAGGAGGAACTTTAAACCATGACTCTGATGGTCAATTTGATGGAGGTAATTATTGGACGAAATCTGATTTGAGCAACCCTATATTTAATAATTTGCCTGATGCAATCAACCTAAAATACAGCATTCAATACATCGAAATTCCATTTGGATTGAAAATGAGAACACAGGAATTTGGTTACTTTAGATACTTTGTTGAACCAGGTTTTAACTTAGGTCTTAAAACGCAAGCTCGTGGTGCGATTTCTGGTCAAGAAGGTTTTAGTACTGAAAATGAGGAAATCAAAAAAGACGTTAATTTTTTAAATCTTTCTTGGGGACTTGGAGCGGGTGTAGAATATACTATTGGAGAAAGTACAGCATTAATTGGTGGATTGTATTTCCAAAATGGCTTTTTGGATATGACCGATAACTCCGCAAAACGATTTCAAAGACAAGGAACGGAACTAACAGAAATAAAGGAAGATTCTAAAGCTTCTGTAAAAAGCTTGACTATACGATTAGGCGTTATGTTTTAGTAGCTGATTGCTCAATAGTCTATTGGAATTTTGATCCTATAAAAATGGGTTGGCAGGTCTTACTTGTCAACCCATTTTTGATGGTTTTAAGATAAGATAATATGATTCAATCTATTCAATTAGCAACAGCAATCGCTAGCAACCACCAACCAAAGGACTAGAAACAAATAACCAATTGCTTGGCCTTATTTTTGAAATATCAATTATTGGTAATATTAGAACTTTCCTTAAAATCGAGCATTCTACTTGATTTTATTAATTAATTTCAAGATAATGCAGCAAAATAAGACCGCAAAGGCTTAAAAACGTAGCAAATCTCTAAATATGACACAAACAAACACAATCAAAGAAGAACAAATATTGGCTTTTATTGATCAGGGACTACATGAAGATGTACGCGATGGAGATCATACTTCTCTCGCTTGTATTCCCAAAGATGCCCGCGGAAAAGCGAAATTATTGATCAAAGATGCGGGCGTAGTTGCTGGTGTAGAATTAGCCAAAATGATTTTTCATCGAGTAGATGAAACGGCAGTATTGAACGTTTTTATGGAAGATGGAGCGAGTGTAAATTATGGAGATGTCGTTTTTGAAGTGGAATGTAATACACAAGCCTTATTAAAAGCAGAACGTTTGGTTTTAAACACTATGCAAAAAATGAGTGGAATTGCTACTCTAAGTAATCGATTTAAATTTGAAGTAGAAGACCTTCCCGTAAAAATATTAGATACCCGCAAAACAACACCTTTAATTCGATTTCTCGAAAAATGGGCCGTACGTATCGGAGGTTGTACTAATTACAGAGATGGTTTGTATGATTGGATCATGATAAAAGACAATCATATTGATGCCTGTGGTAGTATCACTCAAGCGGTACAACAGGTGCATGCTTATTTAAAAGAAAATAATTTAGATCTAGGCATTACGGTTGAAGTGCGTAACCTTGTGGAATTACACGAAGTATTGGAAGTAGGAGGCATCACTCGAATTATGTTAGACAATTTTGAGTTGCCTATTTTGCGTGAAGCAGTACAAATCGTTAACGGACGTTTTGAAACAGAAGCCTCCGGAGGAATTACGATTCATAAAGTAAGAAAGGTCGCGAAAACTGGAGTAGATTATATTTCTTCAGGTGCTTTAACGCACTCTGCTCAAAGCATGGACATTAGTCTCAAAGTGATCAAAGATGCCTAAGCTTGTTTAAGGTTTTTCTAAACAAAAAAGTCAGAAACGAAATACGATCGTTTCTGACTTTTTTGTTTGGACTCTTTGTCGATACTTTTACAAGTATGGGCAAAGAATATTGAGCCCCATCAATAGGAACTAAAGGCTTATAAATTTAAGTAAAAATAAATTATTAACCTGGATAAATCTGTATGGTCATTACGACAAGTAACATTAAAGAAGCGATGATTAACCAGAATCTGATATCCTTGGTAATCTTGTCATTTTTTTCCGGCATGAGATAAAATTGGTTTAGTATAATCAATAAATATGGTTAAGTTTTTTAGTAGCCATCATTTTATTTCGAAGCTTCTTGCAGCAGTAAGTGTTCCCTTTTTTTGTATAAAAAAGGATAAAAAAACTACTAAAGCGGTAGAATCTCAAGTGATAAAATCAGGAATATGATAATGAAAAATAACAGGGAAGGAATCTCGCTTAGGAGAGCTGGTCTTATTCAAAAATAGTCTGTATGGCTCTATGATTGATATAAAATTCAAAAAGGATGCCAACACAAATAATAGTAATGTAAGTGGAGTTGCTAATCTGATTTTGAGAAGAGAAAATGAGCCATTTTAATTGTACGATTAAAGCAGTTAGAATTCTCCGAGACGCTGTCTTCGGTGTACCGGTTAAATGAGCATACTAGCCTTTAAAACTACGTTGAATCAAAGCTTGATTGATGCGTTTGACCAAGGACGGTCCTTCATAAACTAAGCCAGAATAAATTTGGACTAAAGAAGCACCTGCGTCTAATTTTTCAATCGCGTCTTGAGCACTCGCAATGCCGCCGACACCTATGATGGTCAATTGGCCATTAGAAATATTATTGAGATAACGGATCACTTCCGTAGAACGATTTTTGACGGGTTGACCACTCAAACCACCATTACCAATGTCTTGGATTCTATTGGCAGAAGTATTTAAATTAGCTCGAGAAATGGTCGTATTGGTGGCGATGATTCCATCAATTTTGGTAGCCTGCACAATGTCCCAGATATCATCGAGTTGGGTATTGGTAAGGTCTGGAGCTATTTTTAATAGGATAGGTTTAGGATTTGTTTTTTGTTGATTTAATTCCTGAAGCAGACTGAGTAATTTTGTCAAAGGTTCTTTCTCTTGTAAATCTCTTAGGTTGGGCGTGTTGGGAGAACTTACATTGACTACGAAATAATCAACATATGGAAACAAGGCTTCAAAACAATAAGTGTAATCTTCATGTGCTTGTTCATTGGGGGTAACTTTATTTTTACCAATATTTCCGCCGATGATTAAGTTTTTAGGTTTTCCTTTTTTCAGTCTTTCGACTAAAGCTTCCACTCCTTCATTGTTGAATCCCATCCGATTGATTAGCGCTTCATCACTAGGCAGTCGAAACAAACGGGGTAGGGGATTTCCTCCTTGACCTTTCGGCGTCACAGTCCCTAATTCAATAAATCCAAAACCTAAGGCAGACATGGCTTTGTAATGCTGCCCATCTTTATCGAATCCTGCTGCGAGTCCAACTGGGTTTTCAAATTGTAAGCCAAAGAGCTCTTGATGTAAGTTAGGATGATTTGTTTTGAAAAAGGCCCTAAATAAATGGGAAATTAAAGGCAAGGCAAGAACCGTTTTTAAAACGACTAAAGTGAGATGATGCGCTTTTTCTGGAGAGAATAAAAAAGCAAGAGGTTTGATAAAAAGTTTGTACACCGGTAATTTGTTTTGATTGCTGCAAAAGTACGTAGTGTATAATGGCTCACCAAATGGTGAACCAAATTTATTTGGTTATCAACATTCATTATTAATGTCAACCCAATATAGATACTTATTGAAGGGAAGCCCTTAAAAGTAATTGCTTCCTTTCCAAATAAATTAAAAATCAAAACTATTTTTCTGGCGTAAGCCTCGCTTCTGCTCTCAACAGTTCCATATCTCGAATAAGCAAACGACGACGATTAAAGGTAAGTATATTCTTATTTCTCAGGTCATTGAGCACCGTTGTTACAGTTTGTCGAGAGGTAGCAGTAAGATTGGCTATTTCTTGGTGGGTCATAAATTTACGAACGAGCATTTCATAACCGACTCGTTGTCCTTTTTTATCCGCAAGATTTTTTAAGAATTCAACGATTCTTGTTCTGGAATCTTTAAAGACTAATGATTCTAATCTTTGTTCCATTTCAAGAGCACGTGATCCCATTATTTTCATAATAAAAAGACTCAAACCATTATGGTTTTTCATCAGAGACCTCATTTCTTCTTTTGAAACGATACAAACAGTTGAAGCTTCCATGGCTACAGCAAAGTCTCTACGTTTTTCTTCTCCAATCAAGGCCAATTCACCAAATACTTCACCTGAACTTAATATAGCTTTAGTAATTTCTTTTCCAGAATCTGCGTAATTGCCAATTTTTACTCGACCCTCTGTTAAAAAGAAGATGCGATCTGAAAAATCCTCTTGCAAATAAAGGTATTCTCCTTTCTTATATTCCTTATGTTGATGTGTATGCTTAGAATCACCTAATTTTTTAGGACAAAAAATACCTGTGACATCAATATTTTCTAAATACCATAAAGATTGATCGCTCATATTGATCTGATTTGATTTGCGAGGAGTCGTAATTTATCAAAAATGATGTATATACATCTAAACGATAACACGAAAAATAATTAATTTGTTTAAAACAGGGTAAATTAAGCTGATTTAATTGTCTTTCGGACAACAATATTTTGATAGAAAAAAGGGAAGGAAAAGGAAGATTTAACTATTGTCCGTGTGAAGGTCAAAAAGGGTTCTTAATCGATCGACCAAAGGATTGACCTCCTTCATCGCATCAAATTTTTCTTTATTCGTTAATAATTGTTTAGACTTTGCTACAGGTTCCTGCTTAGGAGCTTTACTGGAGTCAATGACTGTTTTTAAAGCCAACCTTTTCGAGCTTAATTGTTTTCGAATGTAAGGCATTAATTCAGTTTCCTGTTGAATCATTTCTTTGGCCATACGAGTTGCTACTGTAGCAACAACCTGATTGTCTTCTATTGTTAAGTCCGTTCCTCTTAGCGTATTTCTAACGGTAGGTGACTGTACGGACTCTGCAAATTCTTTCCACGCTTTGGTCAAGTTTTCAATCGTTAACTTCGACTCCTCGTCTTCTTGAGCAGCGTCATAATCTTCGACTTCTTCTTCTAGTTTATCTAAAGAAAAAATCTTTGGCGTATTATACTTGGAGTCAATGTTAAGCTTTGCCGTAATATCTTTTTTGATGACAGGCGCTTTTGCTTTAGGAGCAATAGGTGCTTTTTGCGGAGTAGGTGTACTCGGTGGCGTTACAGTTTTAGCTTCTTCTTTTATTTTTACCGGAGTAGCAGCAGCAGTACTTAGTTGAGCTGTTCTATTAGCCGTAGGAGCTGGAGCTGTGTTTACTGGAGGATTTGAAGCCAAATCAACGGCCCGGAGGATATAAGTCATTTTTATAATTGCCATTTCGACATGCAATCTCTTATTTCGAGCCATCTTATAATTGACATCACAATCATTGGCAATATTTAAAGCCGTCAATAAATAAGCAGTAGGAGAAATGGTCGCTTGTTGTTGATATCTATCTTTTAATCCATCACTCACTTCTAACAAACTCAAGGTTTGAGGATCTTTAGAAACCATTAGATTTCGAAGATGCTCCGCAAGGCCATTGATAAATATATCTGGTTCAAAACCTTTAGTCAAAATATCATTGAAGGTCAACATGACTTTAGCGATATCTTCAGTCAACATCGCATCAACGATTTTGAAAAAGTAATCGTAATCGAGTACATTGAGGTTGTCAATGACATCTTGGTAAATGATTTTTTTACCAGAAAAACTAACAATCCGATCAAATATAGAAAGCGAATCCCGAAGTGCGCCATCTGCTTTTTGGGCAATGATGTGTAAGGCATCTCTTTCAGCTTCAATTCCTTCTGTTTTGCAAATGCCTTCCAAATGTTGGACCATAGCCTGCACTTGGATTCTTCGGAAATCAAAAATTTGACAACGAGAAAGAATGGTTGGGATAATTTTATGTTTTTCCGTCGTCGCTAAAATGAAAATAGCATAAGGTGGTGGTTCCTCCAATGTTTTTAGGAAAGCATTGAAGGCTTGTTGTGAAAGCATATGGACCTCATCAATAATGAATACCTTATATTTTCCTTGTTGTGGTTGAAACCGAACTTGTTCGATCAAAGCACGTATATGCTCTACACTATTGTTGGAAGCAGCATCTAATTCGGTAATATTGAAAGACGCATTGTCATTAAAGGCGGTACATGAACCACATTCATTACAAGCTTCATAATCTTTGGTGATATTTTCACAGTTGAGGACTTTAGCTAAGATTCGCGCGCAGGTCGTTTTTCCTACTCCTCGAGGTCCAGTAAAGAGGAAGGCATGCGCCAAATGATTTTGCTGAAAAGCGTTTTTTAAGGTGCCGGAAACATGTTCCTGACCCACAACTTCGTCAAATCGAGCTGGTCTATACTTTCGTGCGGATACAATAAAATCACTCATATATCAAAAGTACGAAAAAATCCAATGTTTGACATACATATTAGTGGATTTTGTTATTAGTTAAATTGAAGGATTGGTTGCTTTTATTAGGTTTGCGGTAGGAGCGAGCTGATTTTCGGTAGCTTTTCGAATAATTGAATGCTGGAATACCTGAAATTTGAATATTCTTAGAACGTATTTTAGGAAATTGAATGTTGGAATAGTGATTTTAACCACGAATTTTAATACACGGTGTACTGGATAAGCCCATTTAAAAATGTAATACGATTAAAGACCATTATTCCTCATCGATATTCAATATTTTCACGATATAGGACTCATTCAATCATTCTCCCATTCAATTATTCAAAATTAATTCCACGCTCAGGCAACCTTTTCTTCATAGCTTGACCATGTAAGAATAGAACAACTAAAATTATATTTTGACAACACTTCAAAAATTAATAAAAGATAGTATCAATGGCCAAGAAGAGGCCCAGCGAGAGCTGTACTTGAAGTATAGAGTCAAATGGTACATGTTGTGTTTGAGATATGGAAAAACTAAACAGGAAGCGGATGATATTTTACAAGAAGGATTGATACAGGTTTTTAAGGATTTATATCAATTTGATGAACGACGATCTAAATTTGATACTTGGTCTTCTCGATTGATCTCTCATGCCGCCCTTCGGTATTTAAAAAAGAACAGCTGGCACCAAACCTTTGCCGATATTGATGAGATTAATGAACCGATAGAGAAAATAGAAACGATTTATGATCAATTAGCTGCTAAAGAGTTGATTGAATTGATTAGAGAACTTCCAATGGGTTATCGAATTGTTTTTAACATGCATGTTCTAGAAGGCTATAGTCACAAGGAAATAGCGAGCGAATTAGATATTACAGAAGGTACTTCGAAATCTCAATTATTTAAAGCGAAAAAAATGTTGCGACAAAAAATAGAATTTCAATTAATGAAAGATTTAAAAAGATGAAATCAGACGACAACATAGAAAAATTCTTCGAAAAAAGACTCGGTGATTTCACTGAAATGGAAGATGGTTGGAATGTACCATCGGATGATATCTGGAATAGTGCTAAAGTGCATTTTCCTAAGGAGAAGAAAAAGGATCGACCTTTCTTATATTTTTTATTTGGTGCAGGGACGATGCTTTTATTAAGCCTTAGTGTAGGCTATTATTTTTTTACAAAAAATGATCTTATTGAAAATACAATTACACCGATTACATTCAATGAAAATAAAATTGACAAACAGGAAGAAATAGATCTATCATTAAACGAAGTGGCAACATTCACCAACGAAACGAATTCTGAAAAGGAAAAAGAAATAATTGTTTCTAATATAAAATCGTCCACTAACTCACGTGAAAAAGAAGTAGCAAAAAATAAAACAAATTTCATTAAAGGATCTCTTCAAAAAACATTCGATACCAAGAAAAAGCAAACTCATTTCCTTACGGAAAATACCAATCAAAAAGCAATAGAAACCAAACACAATTTACTCAATAATGATCAAAATAATATTAATCAAAATGAATCCTTAACGCTAGAAAAACCCTTGCCTATTGTTATAGAAAAGGTAGAAAAAATAACAAATAACAAGGTGATCAATTTACCCAGTTTGATTTCAAAATTAGAAAGTGAAGAAAGACCAATTACAAATAATTCGGAGATCATAAAATTAAAGTCAGCACGAAAAATAAATAGATGGGAAATGGGTTTGTCGCATTCTCCTTTAATATTACTGCCTTTGGTAAGAGCTGATTTTAAGGAAGATGAGGATGTTAATCTTGATGTCAAATATAGAAATTTGAATGGCTTAATTAGTCGACGCCTAAATAGAAGGTTTAGTTTGACCTCAGGATTGATGTTTTCATCTTTGGATGTTGGTCTTGATTTTGGGGTGGAAGGTATTTATGAGATGGATGAAGTAGATGTAGATTTTAAAGGGATATTACCCAACAACTCTTCTGGAGGTAGCTTGACAATCGATGATACCACTAGTGATCTTGATATTATATTTAGGCCAGATGCTAATTTGATGAACGGTGATTCTGTATTTGTCAAAGGAAAAATACCTTTTGAGGTAAAGGCGATTCAACTTCCGTTTTTAGTTAATTACCATTTTGGTAAAGGAAAATTTGAAGGCTTGATCCATGCCGGAGGATCTTTAGACTATTTTGATTTAAGAGTAAGGAGTCTTGATTTTGATGTTTTTAAAGACGATAATTTAATTTCTGAATCGGTCAATTTTGAACCGGAAAAATATACAGGCTTTGGCGTAAGTGCTTATCTCGGAGCAGGAGTGAAATATCATCTTAATGATCATTTTAATTTAGGACTAAGCACAAAATTTAATGTGACAGCATTGATTTTCTCTACGTATGAACTTGGAGTGTATTATGGATTTTAATGCTTAGAATATTTTAGCGAATGGAAATTTTGAAATAAGATTTTTTACTGACCTATATCATACAGAAAAAGAGATGACACAAGATTAAAGCGTATGAATAAACTTTTAAAACAAGGGAAAGGCCTTTCCTGAAATTTCAATAAATAAATTTTTTTAAAACAAAAAAAGGAATACTGCATAGTATTCCTAAGGGCATCGCTATGTCTTTGAAGTTGCTTAATAATTCGAAATGAAGTCGAGAAATAGAGTTTTTTGTTCAAATCGAGGCTTCTTTTTTGACTGCATCCGTACGGATGGAGGAGAAAAAAATGATGAGTTGGAGAGAAAAATCATTTCGTAGGCACATTTGGAGTTTTTAAACAACTTCTTTATTTAAAAACCAATTAAAAATAATCCTTCTTAGACAAATCCTGTAGGTACGTACAGGATTTATCTAAGAAACAAACTAATGAAATATGAACTATAGAAAAATAATCATCGTCTTTTTGTCTTGCTTTCTAAGCATGATAGCATATGGCCAGAACAAGTATACCCTAAGCGGACAAATAAAAGATGCGGGGACTGGTGAGGACTTGATCAGTGTAACCGTTTATGTCCCAGAACTTGGAGTTGGAGCCACCACAAATGTATATGGCTTTTATTCCCTGACCTTAGAAGAAGGAAATTATGAAATCGTCGTTTCATATCTTGGTTTTGCAGAGCAAAAACTAACAATAGATTTGACTAAAAATATCACCAAGAATATTGAATTATCAGAAGATGTTGCAGTGCTAGGAGAGGTCGTAGTCTCTGCGGAAAAAGAAGCCGAAGACCAAAACATAGAATCTGCGGAGATGAGTACCATTGAGATGAAAATCGAAACGATCAAAAAAATCACTCCTCTTTTTGGAGAGGTAGATATCATCAAAAGTTTGATTTTGTTACCTGGTGTAAAGAGTGTCGGTGAAGGTGGTTCGGGCTTTTATGTCCGTGGTGGAAATGCCGATCAAAATTTAGTTTTATTAGATGAAGCACCGATTTATAATGCTTCTCATCTTCTTGGCTTTTTCTCTTCTTTTAATCCAGAAGCCATCAAAGATATGAAGCTATACAAAGGAGCAATTCCAGCTTATTATGGCGGTCGTTTGTCTTCCGTGTTAGATATTCGAATGAAGGAAGGAAATGCTAAAAGATTCGCAGCTTCTGGCGGCTTAGGAACGATCATGAGTCGCTTAGCGATTGAAGCTCCTTTGACCAAAAAAGGATCATTTATGATCGCAGCCAGAAGGTCTTATTTAGATGTAGTGGCAAAAGCTTACTCGAGAGCCATTAAAAAGAAAAAAATAGATGCAGACTTTTTCTTTTATGATCTGAATGCAAAAACCAACTACCGTTTTAATGATAAAACTAGGATTTTCGCTTCGGGATATTTTGGACGGGATGTTTTACGCTACCCAGAAGTAGGTACTAATGTAGAATGGGGAAATAAAACGGCAACAGTAAGATTGAACCATATTTTTTCACCAAAATTATTTTCTAACCTTACCTATTACTACAGCAACTACGATTATTTTTTGGAATTTGAAGAAGATATTTCAAAGTTCAACTGGGATTCAAAATTAAGAGAGCATAGTCTCAAATTCGATTTAGGCGCTTACCTCAATCCACAGAATACATTAAAATTTGGATTACATTCCATACAACATGTCATTCACCCTGGAGATATTGAAGCCTATGAAAATAATAAAT
This sequence comes from uncultured Saprospiraceae bacterium, assembly GCA_964441245.1. Lineage (GTDB taxonomy): Bacteria > Bacteroidota > Bacteroidia > Chitinophagales > Saprospiraceae > JALZUU01. Next base: position 11,485 of record CAYTVR010000051.1, read on the forward strand.
TATTAGAGGAATTTAAACTCGAAAAGAAAACGGCTTTTGAGTCTGCATTTTATATCAATAATACCCAAACGATTAACAATAAATTAAAAGTAGATTATGGCTTTCGAGTGTCCGCATTACATAATGTAGGTCCACAAAAAGTTTTTGTACAAAATGATCAATACGAAGTGGTCGATACGGTCAATCATCAAAAAGGAATTTATAATAGTTATTGGAATATTGAACCGAGAGTTGGACTGCGATATAAAATAAACAAGAGCAGTTCTATCAAGGCTAGTTACAATCGAACGGCACAATATATCCAACAAGCATCGAACGGAAATAGTGCAACACCTTTTGATATCTGGTTTATGAGCACAGAACAAGTAAAACCTCAGTTAGCAGATCAATTTGCGGTGGGCTATTTTAAAAATCTAAAAGATAATAAGATTGAATTATCTGCGGAAGTTTATTATAAAAAATTTAAAGAAGCTATTGATTTTAAAGATCATGCACAGCTTTTACTCAATGAAAATCTAGATGCAGAATTACGAGTAGGTAAAGGTCGATCATATGGAATTGAGTTGTTAGCCAAAAAAGACAAAGGTCGATTAACGGGATGGATTAGCTATACCTATTCTAAGGCAGAAAAAAAGATTCCAACGATCAACAATGGAGATTGGTACAATGCTAAGTATGATAAACCACACGACTTTTCTTTAGTCGCAGCTTATGATTTGACGAATCGATTTTCGGTTAGCGGTAATTTTGTTTTTTCAACAGGAGGAGCAGTGACTTTCCCGACAGGTAGATATATTTTCGAAGGTGTTTCTGTACCGGTTTATTCTGCACGTAATGGAGCTAGGTTACCTAATTATCATCGAATGGATTTCTCTGCAACATTTAAACCTAGAAGAAATAAAACACGTCGATTGCAAACGGAATGGGTGATGAGTGTTTATAATGTTTACAATCGAAAAAATGCGTTTAGCATTGACTTTAAGCAAGATGAAAATACCAATCAGACCTATGCGGAAAAATCTGCAGTATTTTCAATCGTACCTTCTTTCACCTTTAATGTGAAATTTTAGAGTTCACTAGTTTAAAATTTAAAAAATTAACCTTCTTCAATAAATGCTGAATCTCTGTACAAATGGGATTTGTTGAAGAACTAAAATTAAAAAGTATGTATAAATCAATCTTGTTTATAGCCATTGTTTGCAGTTTGACTAGCTGCTTTAAAGAAAGAATAGATGTCAACTATAACGTTGATGAAAATAAAAAAATAGTGATCAGCGGCTGGATTACTTCATTAGAGGAGCCACAATTTATTCAAATTAGTAAGACGGTCAATTACTTGGGAGATGCTGAAATTGAGATGATTGGTGGAGCCGAAGTAACCTTATCCGATGAAGAAAATTCTTATCTCTTGGAAGGAAAAGAGAAGGGTTTTTATTACCTACCAGATTCGTGGACTCCCAGAATCGGAGATCAGTATCAATTAAAAGTGATCATTGATGGAAAAGAATATAGCGCTTCTCATCAAATGCAGCCTTGTCCAGAAATAGAAGCGCTTGATTACCGTATTGCTGAATTAGATGGGGAGGATGAATTTTTAGATTCCTTACATATTTATGAGGCTGTTTTTGATTTTCAAGATTTTGTAGGAGAAGGAAACGCTTATTACGGAACGGACTATTTAAAAGGTTCTTTAGTTAGAGACTCTTTTATTTATGGAGGTTTTGCAGATGATCGTTTTTTTGATGGACAAAAATTTGAAGAAGTAATTTTGAGTGGAGAAGATGGTTATTTTCAATCGGGTGATACGGCAATAGTCGAATTCCATTCTATTGGAGTAGAAACATCAGACTACCTTCAAGATATTGTCAATGAAATTTATCGAGGCGGTCCGTTTGATGCTCCACCCGCAAATGTAAGAACCAATATTGAAGGAGGAGCGATTGGTTATTTCATCGTATCGGATGCGAAGATCAGAGAAATAGTGATTGATTAGGGGAGTAATTGAATGCTAGAGTAATTGAATTTTGAATGGCTCTTCTGGCGTGAAAAACGCATAAGAAGAGCCATTCAAAATTCTAGCATTCAATTATTCAAAATTAAAAGCCCCTCTTGCTTATTCCATTCTGCAATTGTACTTTTGCCTTATGAAAATCGCAATCGCACAACTCAACGTACACATAGGAAATTTTGATGGAAATGTAGCTAAAATGCTTAAAGCTGTCGATACGGCAAAAGAGCAAGGAGCTGATTTAGTTTGTTTTAGTGAATTGGTGACCTGCGGTTATCCGCCTAGAGATTTTTTGGAATTTGATGACTTTATCGATCAAGCTGAAGCAGCAATTGAAAAATTGGCCGCTGCTGCTAAAGGAATCGCAATCGTAGTAGGTACGCCTAGCCGAAATCCTGTGATAGAAGGAAAAGATTTATTCAACTCCGCTTTCTTTTTAGAAGATGGAAAAGTCAAACAAATCATTAACAAAGCTTTGCTACCTACCTATGATGTATTTGATGAATACCGATATTTCGAACCTGGAAATGAGTTCAACGTCGTAGAATTCAAAGGCAAGAAAATTGCTGTGACTGTTTGTGAAGACATTTGGAATATTGGGAATGAAAATCCTTTGTATACGATTTGTCCAATGGATGAATTGATGCCTCAAAATCCTGATTTTATCCTGAATCTTTCTGCCTCACCTTTTAGTTACACCCAAGCTGAATCTCGAATTCATGTGGTACGAGCTAATATAGACAAATATGGTATCCCCATGTTTTATGTCAATCATAGTGGTGCGCAGACAGAATTGATTTTCGATGGTGGTTCTATTGTCATGTCGCCGAATGGAAAAATACATGATGAGTTACCTTATTTTGAAGAGTGCATTCGAACTTACGAATTAGCGGATGTCATCAAAGGAGCTGAATCAAGAGAACGGGAAAAAAATAAAATGGAATTGATTCATGATGCAATTGTATTGGGCATCAAAGATTACTTTGGAAAACTAGGTTTTAAAAAAGCAATCCTTGGTTTGTCTGGAGGAATTGATTCTGCGGTGACTGCCGTTTTAGCGGTAAGAGCTTTAGGAAAAGAAAATGTAAGAGTCGTGTTAATGCCTTCGCAGTTTTCTTCAGATCATAGTGTGAATGATGCCAGAGACTTGGCGGAAAACATGGGTATACAATATGACATCGTAGAAATAAAAGGCATTTACGAAACTTATATGAAAACCTTAGCGCCGCAATTTGAAGGTTTAGAATTTAACATCACAGAAGAAAATTTACAAGCTCGATCTCGAGGAATGATCTTAATGGCGATGTCCAATAAATTTGGAAATATTGTACTCAATACCTCTAATAAAAGTGAAGCCGCTGTTGGATACGGCACCTTGTATGGCGATATGTGCGGTGGCTTATCTGTGATCGGAGATGTCTATAAAACGGAAGTATTCGAACTTGCTCGATACATGAATAAAGATGGAGAAGTCATTCCAGTCAACACCATCACCAAACCACCTTCAGCAGAACTTCGTCCCAATCAAAAAGATTCGGATAGCTTACCTGATTACGATATCCTCGACGAAGTTTTATTTCAATACATTGAAAAACAACAAGGGCCAAAAGAAATTATTGAAATGGGTTTTGATGAAAAATTAGTTCGAAGAATCCTACGCTTAGTCAACATCAATGAGTTCAAACGCTATCAAACGGCACCGGTGATTCGAGTATCTACGAAAGCTTTTGGGATGGGGAGAAGGATGCCAATTGTGGGGAAATATTTATCATAGTCATGAAAAAACTAGATGAAGTAAGTACCTATATCACCCTATAAAAAAATCCCTGCTGATCGCAATCAGCAGGGATTTTTTTTTATTAAAGCAAAGTTTTATCGCTTTTGTAGTCGTTGAGTGGTCATGATTTTTCCTGAGTCATCTATTAACTGCACTAAATACATACCATTTCGAATATCCATTACAGGATATTTTTCACCTTTTGATACAAAAAAATGCTTTACTTGTTTTCCTACTAAGTTTAAAACTTTAATCTCAGATACTTGGCTATCGTTATTCAATCCAATAAAATCCGTAGCTGGATTAGGATAAATCTTCAAAGCAGTTTTTCTGCCATTTTGATTTAACTGTGCCAGTGCATTTCCCGAATCAAAAGAAGATTGAGCTTGTGCGCCGAGGGTGAGAAAAAAAGTAAGAAAAAATAAAAGTAAAGTGTTCTTCATATAAAAATTTCGTTAATAGTGATTTGCTCCTTCAAAGTAAGCTAATTGTATGGACTTTACAAGTTATTGTCTAGTAGTTTAATGAAACTTTAACTAAAAGCAGACAATATGTAAACGAAATGCTAAAAAGAGATCAAAAATCGATCCAAAAATTACAATTTTGTATATATTAAAATACATTTTATAAATGATGGCTCGTCTGAGCTTTTACATCAAAATACCATCGACAGCTTGTGTTTTAGGAGGTAAATCAGTTTCTCCTAACATTTCACGCAAGTCAATTTCTATCGTTCGGCATAAAGCGGTCATCGGAACATCATTGACAAAATTTTCAAAAGGATCTTCACTATTGTCACCCACAAGTTCCATGGTGTGGAATATCCAAGAAATCAAAACACAAAATGGAACAGTTAACCAAATCATATCGTGTCCCATCTTTGCAAATTCTCCTAACATCCCGAAGGGTAATAATAAAATAAAAATCCAGGTAAAAAGTTTACTAAAATATCCATACTGTCGTGGAAATGGTGTATGCTTGATTCGTTCAGCTTTACCTTGAAGGTTGTAAAATTCTTCTAATACCCGCATCATCTCCATATGTCTAAAATCATCAATCAGGCCAGCTTCTTCCATGTAAAACCGAAGAGCTTCTCCTTGCTTGCGGATCAACTGAGTAGGAATGTTTTTAGCACCATGTACTTTTTTTATGTCTTCTTCCGAAAGAAAAGGACAAACTTCTTCCCGCCAATGTTTTTCTTCTGGAGAATCTATGGTTAAGGACTTGGTGACTAAACGTCCCAGTTTTTGTCGATAGGGATTAGGTTTTCTCAGATTTAAGCGAAGTGCATTAATATAACCAATATGTCGATAAATCAATTCGTGATGAATTGCATGTAGCTCTTCAGCTGAATATTTTTTTAAAGCGTGCTTGTTGGTGACAAAGCTTAAAACTTGGTTGCTCCAAGTACGACTATAATTGACGACGCCTCCCCAAATTTTTCTGGCTTCCCAAAAACGATCATATGAGGCATTGTTTTTAAAACCAATATAAAATGCAACGGCGATTCCAATTGTGCTCAAGGGCATAAATGGAATGTGGGGATTGATACCGAGATGCTCTAAATAATGTCCACCAAAAACGACAAGAGAACTCCAGAGTGTAAAGAGGATTAGATTGAACCAAGCGAATTTGAAAATGACGCTCCACTTAATATTTCGATAAACGTACATAAGGCAATGAGGGTGAAAGTTGTAAAATAATTTTAAGAGGGATTAACAATAATTTTTAATCCACGCTTAATTTTTGCTCAAAATAAGAAAAAATTACTTTTTTATGAGATGATTATTTTAGATGGAAACAATTACTTTTACTCTGGATAGTCGAGCTAATCGTGAAAAGTTTATAACGCAATAAAATATTTTTTTGATAGTTCATTCAACTAAAATAAAGTGTTGGTTTAATAGAATAGAAAAAGCCGATAAAATTGGTGTCACCCAATCTTATCGGCCTTAGTATTTTCCGTCAAGGAAAAAATATAAAGGAATATGCTAGCCTATAAGTTTTCTTTAAAGAAAGCGATAAAGTCGTCCATATTCATCGCACCTTTATCTCCTTGTCCTTGAAGTCGTACCGAAACAGTTCCTGCTTCCGCTTCTTTTTCTCCGACGATCAACATGAAGGGTACTTTCTTTATTTCGGTATCTCGAATCTTTCGACCGATCGTTTCATTTCTATTATCAATGAATCCGCGAATGTCATGCGAAGCTAATTGATCCTTTATGTTTTTACAATAGTCATTGAATCGTTCACTAATTGGCAATAAAGCAAATTGTTCTGGCGAAAGCCAAAGCGGAAATCTACCCCCACAATGTTCGATCAATACTCCAATAAATCTTTCCATAGAACCAAAAGGTGCCCGATGAATCATCACTGGTCGATGTCGTTTGTCATCTGCTCCTATGTATTCTAACTCAAAGCGTTCTGGTAAATTATAATCCACTTGAATGGTTCCTAATTGCCAAGATCTTTTCAACGCATCTTTGACCATGAAGTCTAATTTAGGTCCATAAAAAGCAGCTTCACCTAATTCAGTTACTGTTTCTAAACCGACCTCTTGGGTTGCTTCAATAATCGCACGTTCTGCTTTATCCCAGTTTTCATCAGAGCCAATATACTTGTCTTTGGTTTCAGGATCACGTAATGAAATCTGAGCTGTAAAATCTTCAAAGCCTAATTTTTTGATTAACATCATCGTCAAATCCAACACGTTGAGGAATTCCTCTTTTAGTTGATCTGGCGTACAAAAAATATGTGCATCATCCTGCGTAAATCCACGAACTCGAGTCAAACCGTGTAACTCTCCACTTTGCTCATAACGATAGACTGTTCCGAATTCAGCAATACGGATCGGCAACTCTTTGTAAGAATGTGGCTTGTGGCCATAAACCTCACAATGATGGGGACAGTTCATCGGTTTTAATAAAAATTCTTCGCCATCTCTTGGCGTATGAATGGGTTGGAAACTATCCTCTCCATACTTTTCATAATGCCCAGAAGTGACGTACAAATCTTTTTTCCCAATATGTGGAGTGATCACTGGTTGATAACCACGTTTTAATTGTTCGCTTTTTAGAAAGTCCTCCAAACGAGTTCGAAGTGCCGCTCCTTTGGGCAACCAAATCGGTAAACCAGCACCTACTTTTTCAGAGAACATAAACAATTCTAATTCGGCTCCTAATTTTCGATGATCGCGTTTTTTTGCTTCTTCTAATAACTCTAAGTATTCGGTTAATTCTTTTTGCTTTGGAAATGCTACACCATAAATACGAGTCATCTGAGGACGCTTTTCGTCACCTCGCCAGTAAGCACCTGCGATATTCATTAATTTGACTGCTTTGATACTTCCCGTATTTGGAATATGCGGTCCTCGACAAAGGTCTACGAAATTACCCTGTTGATAAAAAGTGATGTTTCCATCGTCGAGATCTTCCAATAATTCTAATTTGTATTGATCGTCTTTTTCTTTGAAATAATTGATCGCCTCTGCCTTACTGACCTCCTTACGAACATAATCATTTTTTTGACGAGCCAATTCTATCATTTTCTGCTCGATCCTTTTCAGATCGGCAGCTACCAATTGTTTGTCACCAGTATCAATATCGTAATAGAAACCTGTGTCAATAGCTGGTCCAATACCAAATTTGGTTTGTGGATATAGTGCTTCCAAAGCTTCCGCTAAAAGGTGAGCAGAAGAGTGCCAAAAGGTAGATTGACCTTCTTTGTCTCTCCAGGTCAATAATTGAACGGTCGCATTTTCTTGAATAGGTCGGGTCGCATCCCAGGTTTCTCCATTGACCTTTGCGGAAAGCACATTTTTGGCGAGTCCGTGGCTAATTGATTTGGCAATGTCCATAGCAGTTGTTCCTGCTTCGTATTCTCGGACATTTCCATCTGGGAAAGTGATACTGATCATAATTATAGATGTTTTAAAATTTCGTTTATGGCTATGTATATATGAGACCTTGAGGTATCTACGATTTTTATTGAAAAATAGTTTACTAAAAAGGCAAATTAATCGTGAAATCCCCAAAATCTCTAAAAGACGGCTAAATTAGTGTTTTTTGAAAAAACATGCTGCTTATCATGGATATTTATCATGGCTAATTTTAGAAGCAGTTTAGAAATGAGTTATGTATTAGGTGTTCAAGAACAATGCTTTGTTTTTATTGTTCTTTATTTTTATTGATTTTCATCAAAAAAAGAAAAATGGCGATTCAAATTATTTCGAAAGAGCAGCAAGCTTATGGTGCCTTTAATGGAGGGCAAATTGTTGAAAATAAACCGATTGGTTTTCCTCAAGATGGGGGAGAAGTGAAACCTTACTCTAATTTATTTTATTGGGCTTATGCCGAAGCCAAAGAAGAAAGTACCATCGGATTACATCCACATCAGGGGTTTGAAATCATGTCCTTTGTGTTGAATGGTACGATTCGTCATTTTGATACGAAGTTGAAAGAATGGCGAGAGTTGGAGAAAGGAGATGCGCAAATCATTCGAGCGGGAAATGGGATCAGTCATGCCGAGCATATGTACAAGGATGCGGTAATGTTTCAGATTTGGGTGGACCCCAATTTGGATAAAACTTTACAACAAGAGGCGTCTTACGATGATTATAAAGATGTTGATTTTCCATTGCGAAGTGAAAAAGGCTTGGTGGTAAAAACTTATGTTGGTAACGATGCGCCATTGAAAATGGATGCCAAGGGAATGACGATTGAAGAGTGGCGTTTGACAGATCAGGAAATGACTCAAACCATTGAGTCCGATAAAATTTATTCGATTTATGTCTTGGAAGGAGTTTTGACGATCAATGATGAAGCAGTGAAGAAAGATGATTTTGTGATGCTTACAAATCAAGAGCAAATTAAAATTGAAGGAGCAGGTAAATTATTCGTCATAGCATCTTTGGAGGACTTGGGTTATATGACTTATGCTCAGCGGATGCAAGCACAAATGCGGAGATAGATTTATCTTAAATAGCCATAAAAAAACAGTCTGTTCATTCATTTGAGCAGACTGTTTTTTATAGAAAAGAAGGAGTGTTTAGTTAATCTCAAAAGTGATTTTAACGTTTACACGGTATTCTTTTACTTTTCCATTTTCTACGGTAACGCTTTGACTTTGAACGAAAGCAGATTTGATGTTCTTGATTGATTTAGAAGCTTTTTTGACTGCTCGGTTTGTTGCATCTTCCCAACTTTTTTCAGAACTGGAAAGAATTTCTAATACTTTTAAAACTGCCATTTTATTAATTTAAGGTGATTGAAATCTAAAGTATTGTTTACGGAGCTAAAGAGAATTAGTTCTGTAAAGGTTTGTTATTTTATTTGGTTAGGGTTTTAATACTTTGCAAAGCTAAGTTTTCTTGGATTTTGAAGAAGAAATTTTGAATGACCCTAAATCGCGATATTTCGGCGATAGGCCATTCAAAATTCATTTATTCTCGCATTCAAAATTAAATAAATTCGGACTGTCCTTACATTGCTGCGGCCTCTCTGATTTTTTGAAATAGAGCATGCTCATCGCCCGGTTGATATTTTCTTTTGTGGTAAATGATGTTACCATTTTTATCGAGTACAAATGATTGTGGTAGTCCATTTAAACCACCTGGCATGACTTGACGGAATTCTCGATTGTTATCATTGTAGGCAGGCCAAGGCCATTTTTTATCATCGACCATTCTACAAAATTTTTCATAATTTTTTTCAAAGTCAGTAGAAATTGCATATAAATCAAAATCTACTTTTTCTTTCCATTTAGGAAATTCCTTTTTAATCGCTTTCATTTCTACCATGCAAGGATAGCAGGTCGTCAACCAAAACAATAAAACCACAGGCTTGCCATTGGGTTTTAAAATTTCTTTGGAGTTGAGTGTTTTACCATCCATCGTTTTTAACGAAATGTCATGAGGGAACTTGGCAACAATGTCTTTTTTTTGTCGAGACTTACTTGTAAAGACTTGCTGGTTTTTTTTGAAAGGTCCAATGGAATCAAGATTGATTTGTTGGCGTGTTACTTTTTTAGGGGCTATTTTTTGACTGGCTTGCTTTTTTTCTGTGGTCACTTTTGCCGCAGCAATTTTAGTGCTTTGTTGTTCTTCAGCACCGCATCCGAATAATAGAAAAAAAGTTAAAGAAAGAAGGATAGTTCTCATCATTATTTTTTTGTAAAAAATTTGTAATAATTTATTGTGACAATTCTTTTAATGCGTTTTTGGCTTGTTCAAATTCTGGAGCTAAATTGATCGCTTGTTGATAATCATTTTTAGCGGTAGCGATGTCTCCTTTCATTTGAGCGGAAACGCCTCGGAAATAATATCCACTGACGTTGGTGGGATCCGTTTTGGTCACAATATCAAAATTCCGATATGCCAAATCCAAGGAATCCATTTCCAAATATGCAAGTCCTGAGTTATAATAGGCATCAGAGTAACTAGGATCTAATTTAATGATACTTCTGTAAACGTCAATGGCCTCGATTAATAAACCATTTTGTTGTAAATAATTCGCCTTGGTATGTAAAGCCGCAATATTGTTGGGATCGACTCTCACCGCGTTATCAAAATATTGAATCGCAGCGGGATTTTTTTCAGCAGCGAATAATTCACCTAACATGATCCATGCATCTGTAATATCAGGATCCAACTCAACTGTTCTTTGCAAAGAGTTAATGGTGCTTTTGAGTATGCCTTTTTCTTTAAAATTAAGTCCTCTTAAGAAAAAAGCTTCTGCATTTTGAGGATCTAATTCAAGAATTTTGCCAATTGTCGCCATGGACTCATCATGCTTTTTTAAGATCAATTGAAACTGACTGAGTTTTAATAAGGTTGGAATACGATTGGGATAAATTTCCGCAATTTTTTTCATCGTATTTAATGCTTGATAGGATTTGGAATAATCCAGATAAATGTCTGCTAACAAGTGATGATAATCGATCTTAGAAGAATCAATTTTAATTGCTGTTGTTAAATCAGAGATCGCTTCATCGTAGCCTTCTAGTTTTTGATAAGCTCGAGCTCGAATATATAAAAGCTCTGAGTTTTGAGGGTCGGCTTTGATCTGTTGATTGATTTTTTCAATCTCAGGATAGTTTGAAACAGTATTGAGTTCTGCTGTTGGAGGAGGAGTATCCGTACAAGCAATTTGTATGATTAAAAGACTTCCAAAGATTAAAGCACTCCAAAGTCCATTCGTTTTATTCCTATTCATAACTACAAAATTAAGATTTTTCATCATTACTTGAAGTAATAAAATGCCTTAATTGATAGGTATATTGTACAAAGATCTATGATGGCCATAAAATTAAGAGAGAAATAAATAAATGTTAGGGAATATTGAATGGGTGAATAATTGAATTTTGAATGCTTCTATAACGCGAATTTTCTGATCACGGGCCATTCAAAGTTTATGCATTCAATGATTCGATCATTTTATACTTATTTGTGGAGCTGTTTTATTTTTTTCATTCGATTGGGTAGGATCCAAAGGAATACAAAATTCAAAAGTAGATCCTTGTCCTAGATGGCTATCAATAAAAAGTTCTCCTTGAAGGCTTAAGATGGTTTTTTTACAAATGGCTAAGCCAATTCCGGACCCATCATATTTACTTCTATTGTGCAATCGTTTAAACATTTCAAAAATAGTTTTGTGGTAATCTTTGGAAATGCCAATGCCATTGTCTTTAAAAGAAAAAAACATTTTAGAGTTTTCTTCTCGATAATCAATCCATACAGAAGGAGTTGGACTTTCATTATATTTAATCCCGTTTTCAATAAAATTTTTAAAGACCATGCTTAATTGAAAGGGGATTTTTATTTCTTTTTCTTGCTGATAAAGCGAAGCTGAACTATATTGAATTTGAGCGTTTTTTTCTTGAATTTTTAAATTTAAATCACTTCTGACTCTCGCCATGATTTCGGCCAAACTAGTGTATTTGACCGTTGATTTTTCTTTGTCTACTTTAGAGAAAGATAGTACATCCTCAATCAGAGAATTCATTTGTTTTGAACTTTTGATGATGAATTGCAGATAGGTATCTAATTCATTATACTTTTTCTTGCTAATATCTTTTTGGATTAAGGTGGCGAAGCCGGAAATGCTTCGAATAGGTTCTTTTAGATCATGAGAAGTGATATAAGCAAAACGTTCTAATTCTTGATTGGCGTTTGTTAAACGTTCATTTGTCGAGATTAAATATTCGGTTCGTTCGCTTACTTTTTGCTCTAGTACTTGATTGTAAATTTTCTTTTTTTGATTTTGTTTGTGCAATAGTACAGTAAAGAAAAAGAGAGAGCATAAACCTAGGGCGACGGCAATAGCAATCATGGTTCGTTCTCTAATGACTAATTCATTTTTTAGTTGTACGGTTTTTAGATATTGATTTTCAGCATCTTTTTTATCGCTTTGATAACGAAGGTCTAGTTCAGCAAAAATCTTTGTTCGTTCTTGATTAATAAAACTATCCCTGGTTGCTTCAAACCTTTTGTGATAAGCAATTGATTTTTTAAATTGACCTATAACTTCAAAATTATTTGCTAGACATTGGTATATATCGGCTACCTCTTCTTTCGATCCAGTTTCTTGAATTAAACGTAATGCCTCTTCAGAGAGTTGGATAGATGTTTCATAATTTTTTTGCTCGTATTCTAATTTTGCAATAGCAAAAGCGTTATGACTAATTTCTCTTTTTATACCAATTTCTTTAGCAATTTCATATGCTTTATGGTAATAGTTTTCGGCCATTTCTATCATCTTCTTATCCTTATAAACATCCGCTATTTTAGATCGGGACTTCATGATCATATAAGGAATATTTAATGAATCAACGATATGAAGAGCTTTTTGGTAATAATCTAAGGACCGGTCTAATTCTTTTTTATTATAAAAAACAATACCTAAGTTTAGAAGTGTATTAGCAAAATATTGAAAGCCTAAATTATCTTTTTCTAAGTCTTTTTCTAGATTATAATTTTCTTCTAAATAATACTGTGCTTGATCGAATTGTTTTAACTCAAGATAACCGAGCGCAATATTATTATTTGTGTTTGTAAGTCTTAAAGTATCGTTTATTTGAATAGAAACTTCTCTTGATTTTTTATAATTTTCCATTGCCCGATCAAAAACTTTCATCTCGGAATAAGTGATTCCCATTCCTTCATAGGCATCTACTACCATTATTTGATACGGAATTTTTTTTGCTAAATCTAATGCTTTATTATAATGATAAAAAGCCTTAGTGGTATCACTAAGGATAGAATACCCCGTAGCTAAACAATAATCTACAGCGACTTTTATCGAGTCATTTTGGAAATTTTCTTTTTGGGTGATATCATCAGCCATAGAACAATATTCGATTGACTTTTGGGGCTTTGAATAAAAATATTCATTTGAGAGACTAAATAATAAGTTTACCTTTTTATCATCTGATTGTTCTGTATCTAAGGCATTTAGTAAGCTATCTATGTTGTTTTGAGCAGTTAAAGGTTGGAAGCCAAGAAGTAGGCAAAATAGGCATAGCCATAACCCATGAAAGATAGGAGAGATAAATAATGTACGTGTTTGACTGATAAGTTGCCTCATTTGTGAAAAAACTTAAAGGTATTTTATCAAAATTACAGGCGACTCACTCTTTGTAGCTTATGATGAAAGCTAAGGAATATGCGATTAATAAGTTGTAACAAAGGGGAGAATTTGTTTTTTCTTTAATCAAGGCAAAATGCATAAACATCCGCCTGAGAGGGACGGCGAGGCTTTTTAACACTGAGTAAAGTAAAAAGAAAACTCAAACTGTAATAAGTTATTATTTTCATATTCCTAAATATTATTGAATCCCTATTTTTAGTTTTAAAGCATCATAGATTTCATCCTTGGTCAAGGGCTTATTGATATATGCTTTCAAATCGGAAAAGGTGTCCGCACGCTCTAAGTCCTTAGGATGTAAAGAGGTGGTCAACATGACTACGACCGTACTCGCTTTCAACTCATCTGCTAAATTTCCATATGCTTCCATAAATTCAAAACCATTCATTACGGGCATATTGATGTCCAAAAGAATCAATGAAGGTTTTTCATGTTTAAAATTTTCGTTCGTGTTTAGAAAGTCGATGGCCTCTTTGCCATTGACAGCAACGTAAATTTTTTCCGTTATTTCCCATTCTTCGATGTAGAATTTGTGCAAATAGTTCGTTGCCTCATCATCATCAATTAATAGAATCGATTTAAAAGGTTTCATAAGTATTTATTAGTGAAAGTAGATTAATATCTATAAGTAACAAATACTGTGCTATTTTTCATATGTGTTAAATTTTTCTACATTTAGACCGTTTTTAATCGTCTTAATCTTGTCTTTTTGCTAGAATGTTGATCTTCTGTCGATTTTTTTAAAAATGTCGAAAAAGATATTTGTATTATTGTGGGAAATTTTAACTACAGGAATGGAAAAGAATTCAATCAACAAACACATCTTATTTGTCGTCTCAGGGCCAAGTGGTTCTGGAAAGGGGACTTTAATGGATTATGCAATAGACAATTTCGAAAGTATTCAACATGTACCTACTTATACCACTCGTGATCCACGACCAAGTGAGATCAAGGGAAAAGATTATAATTACCTTACTCAAGAGGATTTTATGACTTTGGTTGATAATGGTGGCATATTCGAATACACTAAGACTTATGGAGATCATATGTATGGTTCTCCGTTAAGTTTGATCGAAAATCAATACAACAAAAACCTTATCGTTGAACTTGATTACAAGGGGATGTTTAGAGTGAAGTCCGTCAGTCAGCATCGAGTGGTTTCTATTTTTGTGTTACCTCCAGATATTGAAACGTTGAAGACGCGTATTACTAAGCGTTTTAAGGAAGAAAATTTGGCCAACCGCCTTAAAGTTATTTCAGAACAGCTTCAGTTTGCATGGGCTTATGATTATGTCATTGTCAATAATGATTTGGATGATTATATAAGTGATATTCAAACTATTTTAAAAGCAGAAATTCTAAAAACTAGAGGAGTTGATGCTCTATTGGATATGAAACATTCGTCTGATCCTACCTTGAATCAAGCAACATAATACGATAGATAATTACATATTCCTAAATCAAATCGATTGCAGATATGATGGTCTTGTCTCCAGAAGCCTACCTTTCTAAAATTAAAATAGAATTTGAAGCATTAGGAAAGCCGGAAGTTGCGGAAAAACAAATGCGCTATATGCGAAATCAATTTGATTTTTATGGTATAAAAGCGCCTGTATGGGTTCCAATTGCAAAGCAATATTTTAAAGAACTAAATACTTTTCAAGGAGAAGATTTAAAATTATTTACTCGTATATGTTATGATGATGATCGAAGAGAAATTCACTATTTTGCTACGGAGATGGTACAATATGGTTTGAAGAAAGAACCTCAAGAATTTATTGATTTTTTAGAAGAAATGATATTAATGAAATCATGGTGGGATACGGTTGATTGGATCGCTAAATTGGTCAATCATCATTTCAAACGTTATCCTTTATTGATTCAACCCGTTACTGAAAAGTGGATGGCTTCAGACAATATCTGGTTACAAAGAGTAGCGATTACTTTCCAGCGATATTCTAAAGCAGATACAGATGCGGATCTTTTATTCAAGTATATTCTCCAATTAGCACATTCTAAAGAATTTTTTATTCAAAAAGGATCAGGTTGGGCACTACGAGAATACTCCAAGATTAATGCTGATGCGGTCGTTAATTTTATAAATAAAAATGATCAACTCGCTTCCTTAACCAAACGAGAAGGATTAAAATGGTTGAAAACCCGTGGATTAATTTGATTTTAGACCGTTCACTAGTATCATTTTACCAACCAATCAATACTACAAGTCAAAAGCATACCATCGATCACAACCGCAATGCCCGGTATTTCCCATTGGTTTTTTGAGGGCTTTAAATCCATTGTTTGAATAGAGTTGATTGGCTCGCCACATTCGATCTAATGTTTCTAGATAACAGACTTTAAAGCCTTTTTCTCGGGCTTTATCTAGCATTAATAGCAACATTTTTTTTCCTAAACCCAGACCACGAGTAGAAGGTAAGAAATACATTTTGCGTAATTCGCAAACTTCTGGATCGCCACCTGCTAAAGGAGCAATACCGCCGCCGCCAACAACTTCACCATTCAGTTCAATGACATAAAAACACGATTGTTTGTTTTTGTAAAAACCATACATGTCGTCCACTTCAGGATCCATGATAGAATATCCTTCACCAACCGCTTGATATTCAGTCATGACTTCACGAATGACACGAGCCATCTGTAAATTATCTTTTTTTTGTATCGGACGAAATTTAAACGATTTCTGTCTCCGACTTTTGTTCAATGCTTTTGCATAAAGTTGTAGACCAGTAATTATTTGTTCTTGTTGTGTAGAATTTAAAGTATCCAAAGCATTGGCTACCTGTTCATTAGCGAGGCAATTATTATTTTTAATCACCTTTTTACCTTTAGTCGTTACACTAAAAAATTTTTGGCGATTATCGGAAGCAGATTTTTCCATTTTGATTAAATCAAGTGTAAGCAGTTTTTTGACTGTACGGCTGGTATTCGATTTGTCAAGTAAAAGAAGATCAGATAATTCCATTAAACTCAGCCTACCATGCTGTTCGAGTTCAAAAAGAATATGGCATTGAGAATAAGTGTAGCCAGTGTTTTGAAAAACACCTTTAATGAAATCTAATTCTCGTACTAATTGCCTAGACTGTTGTCGAATACTCAAGATAGTTGATTCTAAATGCTCCATAAAAATGTATTTGTGAACTAATTAGTTGTAAATTACAACTAATTATTGTTTTTGTCAATGGCTAACCAAATTTATTTGGTTAAAAAGAAACGACCTATATGCATAAAAAAAGAGGAAACATAAATGCTTCCTCCTTTTGAAATCTACTTGAGTAGATTTTATTTTCGTAAGAATTTACCAAGCATTCCCATCCCCATGCCAGCGATATCATCCATGATGCTACCGTCGCCATCTTGATCTAAGAATTTACCGATAATTCCCATTTCTTGTCGTTGGTTAGTAGCAGAACTTACTGATTTGCTTAAGAAATCAGATAAGACATCACCACTCATGTTTTGCTGTTTTTTCTGACGACCTAACATGCCCATTACCAATGGAGCTAATGTAGTCAATAAAGATCCAGCTTGGTTGCCACCTAAACCACTTAACTTACTGATCATTTCGATTGCGTTAGCTTGTTTACCACCTAACACATGTTTTAAAATACCAGCACCATTGATGGCTCTTGTATTAGTTGGTTGTGCTTTTCCACCAAGGATATCACCTAAGTTATCAAGAATACTACCGTCGTGATCATTGTCCAATGCACTTGCTAGAGAACTTGCACCATCAGGAGTTGCAGCATTTTTTGCCAAAGCACTCATGATAGTAGAAAGAGCAGTAGAAGCTGCAGTTTCTGTTTGTTTACGATCTGCACCTAATTGACCGCTTAGTTGGTCAATTAGACCCTCTGAAAGTTGACCTTGCAAAAGGTCCATTAAATTGTCCATATTATAATATTTACTATAAAAAAATGAATGAATGATTAATATGTATAATAGCTTAAGGGAAACATATACTTTTTTGAAACGATACTTATTGATATATTGTTTCGGTCACTACTTTGTTATGACTTTATGATCGGCATGAAAATAGTAGGATTAAAAACATAACTAATACTCAGCATATGAACAACAAATATAAGCATATTCTAATTCTGAAAATAATATTTTTTTTTATATCTCTTGGATTTAGCTGTGCTATAGTCGCTCAATCCCTACATATGCCTGCTGAAATTGAAGAATTAATGAAAACTTCTTCGATTACTTACAAGGTCGACTTAGTCAGTAAAACTCTTGATTTGGAGGAAGAAAACTACCCTTTAGTTGAGAAAGGTTGGTATGCCATTGCTAACGAAGAGGGGATTCAGCTCCAAAAACTCATTATTCAGACGAAAGAGGAAACCAAAAAGTATCGAAAAAAAGGTGAAGATTATCTTAAAAAACAAAAATATTCTAAAGCCATCAAGTTTTTTAAGAAAGCTTTGGACTTGAATCCAGCTAATAATGAAATATTAAAAGCATTGGGTAAGAGTTATTTAGGAGAGGATAAGGACCAATTAGCGATTGAATGTTTTCAAAAAGTAATCGCTCAAAATGCGGTAGATTTTGATGCACATTTATACTTAGCTCAAACTTTTGAACTTAAAAATCAAGTAGATTCAGCTATTCAGCATATTTCATGGGCTCATTTATATAATCGAAATGATCCTAAAATTATCGAAGAACTAAAACGTATTTATGAGAAAAGAGGCTTAGAATATGATTTATGGACTTTACAACCCATTTATAAAATTGAAAAAACAGCCCCTGCAGTAGTTGAAATTCAATATCAAGAGAATCCTTGGCGCGCTTACGCTTCATGTAAAGCGGTCTGGGAATATGAAGCAGACTATCGAGAAGAAATGAATCAAATGTCTGCGGCTTCTACGGAAGTGATTCAAGAGAAAGAATGTTTGTTCAATGCTTTAATTGAATATGAACGTTTGGATCAAGGAAAAGAAAAGTACCCAGACTTGGCAAGTCTATCATTGGCATTGATCAATAAAAACGTGAATGAGTATGTGCTATATGAAATCTTATCTAGAAAAGATCCACTATTACTATATGGATTAACAAAGGAACGTCAAGAAAAATTGATGAATTATTTGATGACTACTCGAGTGGGGAAATCCGTAGCTAAAGAAAAGAAAGCAGGAACTTAGATTGCCATACAGATCTTTAGAATAAATAATTTCCATAGAATGTTATATATTTGAGTATTGAGAAAATTTAAAATATTGCTTTGATGAATTCCATAAAAGACAATAATCCCGAAAATCAACATCCGACTATGACTAGCAGCATTCTTTCTGCAGCTCAAAAACAGGCCTTGGCTTTGTTTAACGAATCAAATGACAATCGTTTGTTGTACCATACTTTTGAACGGACCAACAAGGTGGCAGAGATGGTTCAAAAAATAGCCAATGGGATCAATGCTTCTGAGGATGTACAAGAAACTGCTTTATTAGCGGCTTGGTTTCATACGACTGGATTTTTGACGGATTATAATCAAGGGGAAAGTAAAAGTATTGAATTAGCTGAGGCATTTTTAAAAAAAGAATCTTATCCGGCTGAAAAAATAAAGCGAGTATTGATTGCCCTAGAAGCAACGCGACCAGGACAATCGCCTTCTAATGAAGATCAACAATTGTTGATGGATGGGATCAATGCTTATAATGCTAGCGTTGATTTTTTTGAACAACGTCCTTTATTGCGATTGGAGTGGGAGCTGATGCAAAATAGACGAATATCTAATATTGAATGGAACCAGACTCAATTACAATATTTGTTGAAAACGAAGTTTAGTTCTGCTTTCGCAAAATTACAATTCGAACCTTCTGTGGCTCAAAATATTTTAGATCAAAAAACAAGAGTAGAAAAAGATAAACGAAATAAATTTCAATTAATTGATCAAAAAGAAGGAGAATTGCGCAAATTTCAAGGTTTAGAAAAACGACTTCCGGGTGATGCAACTCAAACCTTTTTTCGAGCAAACTATCGAAATCATATCAACCTAAGCAACATCGCTGATAATAAGGCGAATATCATGATTAGTGTCAATGCGATCTTGATTTCTGTGGTCATTTCTATTTTATCTTACCGAAATATTCCCGAAACTAATCCAATGGTGCTTTTGCCTGTAGTTATCTTTTTGGTAACTGGATTGACCTCTTTGATTTTTGCGGTATTGTCTATTCGACCGAAAGTAACTTCTCTCAATCAAGGAGAAATCACTCCAGAGCAAGCCAAAAAGAACATTGTGTTTTTTGGAAATTTCGTGACCATGACGATTGATCAATATGAAGAGGCAGTCGATGCTGTACTGCGAGATGGAGAATTGCTCTATGGAAATATGGTTCGAGATTTATACTATCTAGGAAAAGTATTAGATAAAAAATATCGCTTCCTCACTTTATCTTATAACATTTTTATGGGAGGTTTCGTCCTTACCGTCGTTACCTTTTTAACAGCCATTTTTATGTAAATAAAAAATCGTAACGGAGTAAAAATCCCGCTGAAAGAGAACCGAAAGTCGTGACAAGCAATAACCAATATCGGCTTACTCAATTTCTTCTGAAAACGCCCATTCCCCCTTCTCGTCCATTTTTAATTCCAATGTTTTTATCTTGATCAATGACTTATTTGGTGGTGGACGGAAACTAATGGCTATGGTATTTTGATCCAACCATTTGGACTGAATAGGTTCTAGGCTTTTAATAGTTTTTTCCCAAATCACTTGTAGTCCTTGATCGGTAAACCCTAAAATTTGCACGCCATTATTATTACTTTCAGGGGTCGAAAGATTCGCATTGATGGCCGCGACATGTTTGTAATCTGGAGATGCTTTCGGAAAGCCCCAAATGGAAATTTCATTTCCTGATTTATCATTGATCAGCCGATATTCACTAAGGCCTCCGCCGGACGTTTCTGTAACGAAATAACCAATTTTAGAAATATAATATCGATAATCAAAATGAGGAATATCGCTAGTACCGGCTTCCGGTTCTCCAAATACCAATTGTTTTTTCTCTCCACTCAATAATGTAAATTCGTATCCTCTTTCGATTTTTTTAACCCGACGTTCGTCCTTACGTAATTGTTTGTCCATGATACGTCCAATACAATCTTGATAAGCTTGTTCTCTTCTACGTTTTCGCAAATCCATGCAAGCATCATAAGGAGAAGGAGTGACATCGATTTTTGGTTTATAAAATTTTACACCACCACCATATACCCAACCTTCTTGATTATTACTAGTTTTCACTTTTAACCAAGGTTCGTCATATTGTTTTCCGCGAAGGGTGATTTTTTGTGTAAAATTAGATTTTTCATCTAAAAAAAATACAGCTTCACCTTCTTTAAGTTCAGCGATAATATCTGACTTAGTATCTGGTTGAGCTCGCATCCGCAGTTTTTCTACCCAGATATAAATAGTCATATGCTCTGGTTCGTTTCTTGCAGTGACTTCTGTAATACTATCTTGTTCTGTTGTTGAAATTTCGGGACTTTCAGGGGAGTTTGTATCTTTGCAGGCGAAAAAAAATACAAGAAGTATAATTCCTATGTTTAAATTTTTATAAGGCATAACGGTTAAATATTTCTATGCATGTAGAAGGCAAACGTGAGTATGTTCGTGAATTTATATCTACTCTTAATTTGTCGACTTAATTTATGTTGGTTATTTTGTACGCAAAATTAATGTAAATTATTTTAATTAT
The DNA here is from genome assembly GCA_964441245.1 of uncultured Saprospiraceae bacterium. Lineage (GTDB taxonomy): Bacteria > Bacteroidota > Bacteroidia > Chitinophagales > Saprospiraceae > JALZUU01. The sequence goes on from CAYTVR010000051.1 coordinate 32,632, forward strand.
AATACTTTTTAATAATGTGAAATAAAAAACGTTATTAGAAGTATGTATAAATGCAAGTGACTATTTAGTTGCTTTTTAAGCGATATTTGACTGGAAAGAGCAAAAATACCCATGATGAAAAAAATAATTTTATTAGCTGTTCTTGTTTGTTGGGCTATCATGTCCATCGATGTACAAGGGCAAGATCCAAATGAATATATTAGAAAATATAAGTCCATTGCGATGCAGGAAATGGATAGAGCTGGAATACCAGCGAGCATCAAATTGGCACAAGGAATTCTTGAATCAGGATCAGGAAAGAGTACTTTAGCTCGAAAAGCGAAAAATCATTTTGGGATGAAATGTGGATCCGCGTGGAGAGGAAAAACCTATTACCATGAAGATGATGACTACGACGAAAATGGACGATTAATAAAATCTTGTTTTCGTGTTTTTAAAAATGCGAAGGCATCCTATATCGCCCATTCTGAATTTTTACGAGATCCAAGGAAAGCTTATCGCTATGGACCTTTATTCGATTTGAATCCTAAAGATTACAAAGCTTGGGCTTATGGTTTGAAGCGATCGGGATATGCAACAAGTGCGACCTATGCCGAAAAATTAATTAAGATTATTGAACGCTATGAATTATATCGTTTTGATTATGAAAATATTGATGCCGTAGCTGGAGGTCCAGGGAAAGTAGAGGAACCCATTGATTTAGAAGATTCTGGAATATTAACAATCAATAATGTCAAGATGCTTTTGGCTAACAAAGGGGATACTCCATTGACCATAGCTGATCGTACAGGAGTGAAAACTAAATGTCTTTTGAAATACAACGATGAACTTAAATCTGTTGGACAGGACATTGAAGAAAATAGTCGGGTCTTTTTACAAGACAAAAGAAATAGCTATCGAGGTAAGAGAAAATGGCATAAAGTTAAAGAAGGACAAAGTCTATTTGATGTTTCTCAATTATATGGCATTAGTTTGAAACGTTTGAAAAAACGAAATAGAATCAAAGATAATAGAGAGCCGAAAGCAGGGCAATTATTGAAACTACGTGGATGGAGAGTTAGTAAACGTAAAACACCAAAGACCATTAAATCTGCAGATGTACCTGAAGTTGAAGAAGAAAATGAAAATACCACCGACGTGGAAATGGAAGAAGAGGAAACGTTCCTTGATGAGATCAATGAAGATGTGGAAGAAACTTTTGATCCCTTTGATGAACAATTGCCTCAAGAAAAACCAGTTTATCATCTTGTTGAAAAAGGAGAAACTTTGTATGGGCTTTCTCGTTTTTATGGAGTAAGTGTCAGTCAAATTAGGCAATGGAATCAATTAGAATCCAATATCATTAATCCAGGGGATACACTTAGAGTGAAATAAATTGGGCTCGTTCACTTTTTATGAATTCAGACAATTGAACCAGTACCATCCGCCAAATCTGTGTTCTATGAGTAGTAACTTTTTAAAAAAAATAAAAAACGAAAACATGAAAAAATATCTATTTACATTCGCCCTCTTTTTCTGTTTGCTAATGGATATGACCGCACAAGGATTTGCTTGGGGAATTAAAGGTGGTCCATCAATGGCCCTTCAAAAATGGGATAATACAGAACGAGATCCGTTGTTTACCTACAATGCCATTCTATACATAGAATCTTTAGACGACGATAATGCTTTTACTTTATTTGCTCAATCTGGATACAATAAACGAGGAAGCGCCGTAAGGATTCGACCTTTTTCTTTTGCAGACTCGGCAGGTCAGGTCCGTAGTTTTCAAGGACAAACAACTAAGTATGAGTTCACCAACATATCACTAGCAGCTGGAGCAAAACAAAAATTTGATTTCGGGATTGATCACAAAATGTATTATCTTTTAGGCATTCGAGGAGAATATACTATAGATACCAATTTAGACGAGTTTGAAGAAAGGTCACGTGCTTCTGGAGGATTTTATCCTTTTGAAGGAGCAGTACAAGATTGGAATGCTGGATTTATTTTTGGAGGTGGTTTAGAATTTCGAATCACTGATTTGATCGGAGCCATTGTTGAGTTAACCGTTAATCCAGATTTTACAAAACAATATTTTCATCCTGCGATTCAAAATGTATTAATTCCTTCTTTTAACGGACAATCCAGTAATGGAACCCTTCGCGAACGAAGCATCCGTAACAATACAATTGAGTTGAGTGTTGGTTTTCGTTTCTTACGAAAAGTGGAGTATATAGATTAG
>CAYTVR010000052.1:0-34569 GCA_964441245.1 uncultured Saprospiraceae bacterium
CTTGCTGAGTTTTAACAGCTCATTAACAAGTGAATAACAGGTAAGAAACAGCTTTCTACATAAAACTGACTTAATTTTGAATCGACAAATAAGTATAAAGCTTATTAAAAACCGGGAGCCCAGCGGATCTGGGTGGATTTTAAAATATTATTCCCAATGAAAAGTTTATGTTTTTTTTGCACTCTCATGTTAGCTTTAATGTTCATGCCTCAAAGCATGCAAGCGCAAACTACTAAATGTTCTGCTAAACAAATGGCTAAATGTAAGGCCACTTGTAAAAAATCAGCTGCTAGTGAAACGCAGGCTGTTGGCTTATTTACCTCACTTACGGATGAAGAAAAAGAAAGCAATAAAAAAGCTACGACCTCTGATCCTAAGAAATGTGATATCAAAAAATGTACTCCTGAGCAGATGGCTAAATGTAAAGCTAAGGCTACGTGCAAAAAAGGTGCTGCAAAAGCAACTAAGGTAGCCATGGCCGAAGAAACGCCTAAGGCTGAACCTGAGACAGATTTAAGATAGTTAAGTACTTGAACAAAATTGTTCAGAATATAGAAAGTCATTCGAATTTCAGGACGGTGTTAACTCCACAATGTTGAATGACTTTCTATTTACTAAGCTCTTGGTCCACGCCATTTGGTGATCCACATATCTTTTAAACCATTTCCTTTTGATCGCGTAAAACCAACAATAAGGTAGTCTCCATTTCTGTCTTGAAGTATTGAAAAGACTTTATCATCATCTGCTCCACCAAAACTTTTTTGCCAGATTTTTTCACCCTGTTCGTTCGTACACATGAACCAAGCATCTATATCTGTTTCTTCACTTGCCAGAGATGGATCTTTGTGCTTTACATTATATCCAATGGTCAAAAGTTGTTTTGACGAATTTTCCAAACCTGCTACTCCTCCATCAAATTCAAATTTCCGCTTCCTAATCATCTCTATATCCTCTTCTTGCTTATTCGCTCCTGCTACAAAATCTTTCCGATTATAAAGATGATCCCATAGCTGATTTCCATTTTGATCAATCGAAAATACCCACATACTAATTTTGCCCTTGGGTTTATTGTAATACTCTCCGATCACCACTATTTCCCCATTTTCTTTTTCAAAAATATCTAAGCCATCATCTCCTCCGACAGCTCCTAATCCTTTTTCCCAAAGTAATTTCCCTACCGCATCGACTTTGACCAACCACAGATCCGTTGCCACTCTTCCTTTACCATGATACAAACTATTTCCAACAGCGAGATAGCCTCCATCCTTTGTAACCACTACCTTGTTCAATTCTTCTCCTTCTGGTAAAACCATATCGTGTTGCTTTTCGAAATCTGTTTTTTCCAATTTTGGAAAAAATTGACCTCCGTAAGTTTTTTCCCAAATCAAATTTCCCATTCCATCTATTTTAGCTAAATAGCCATGAGACACCCCCAATGGTTCGCCTACCCATGATCCTACAATCATGAAATTACCATCAGGTAAAACCACAATACCACTTCCTTCATCATTTCCTTTTCCTCCATAAGTTTTTCGCCAAAGAATATCACCTACCGAATTGATGCGAAGCACCATGATGTCATTATTAAAATTACTTTCCGTAGTTGTGGCCACAATCACAAATTCATCATTGAGTGTTTTTTGAATATCGTAAGCCAACTCATCTCCTTTTCCTCCTATTCTCTTTTCCCAGATTTTATTTCCATTATAATCTACTTTGAGTATGACCATATCGGTATCATAGCGATCAATCGCTTGAGACATACCTACTAAGATGTAAGCAGAGTAAGCTGTTTCTACAATACTTCGGACAATATCGTTTTTGCTGTCACCAAAAGTTTGCTCCCAAATCACGAATGGCTCTTGAGCATTTAATATGAAAATTTGTACACAGGAAATTAGTAGGAATAAGTATTTCATGATATCATAATTTTAAATTTTATAAAATGAATGGGTGAAAATAATCTTCAAATTTGATCCAATCATAAAATCGCTCGGTCACCATGCGCATGTGGTTCTGATATGACTAAAAATTCTAAATCAGAAGTAGATTCATTTTTAATTTGATGTTTCGCTTCAGCAGGAATATGAATACCTTGGTTCGCAGTGAGCACCCTTTTTTGGGTTTCCAAAATAAATGTGGCTTCTCCTTTTAGTATAAAAAAGAATTGTTGAGCCTTAAGATGACGATGCATTACTTCTGAAGTTTTGGGTGGCATCACTTCTTGAATAACGCCCAGTCGTTCATTTTTGACTAAGTGCCAACCTAGACAATTGTCTCCCCAAGAGTATTGTTCTGCATTTTCTTTAGAAATAGTTTTTGTATTCATTCATTATTGATTATTCAAGTGTCCATCCCATTCCAATTCTGAAAAAAGAATCTTCCCTTACTGTAAAGTAAAATCCTCCATTTTTCTTCTGCCGTTCAAGTAAGTTTGGATTATCGGTATAAGATGTCTCAAGACCAAAACTAGTTAACTTTAAGTTTAGTCCTAAAAAAAAATAAATTTGTTTCATTACTTGAAAGTCTAACTGGGATTCAAATGAGAGGCTTAAATTGGCTGAATGTACTGTATTATCGAAAACAGTAGGTATTTTCGCATTTGACTCTCGGAAATAATAATTTGCAGATAAACCACCTCCATATTTAAATCGAAACATCTTTTCGTCAAATAAATAAAGATATCGACCTAATCCAAATGAAATAGACAAAGCATTTAATTTTATGTCTTGATCTCCTTCCGCCATTTTATTTAAAAAAATGAGGGTACTGATATTTTTGTACTTTCGTTTTTCTATTTTATAATCCGAAAAAGAAAATCCTAAACCTCTAAAATTAGTGCTTTTAATATTTCCAAATTGTAATGGGAAGGGTCTTGAATTTAGGAAATTCCAATGAGCAGAAAGGCTGATTGTCTTAAAATTTGTGGGTATAGAAGGAGGAGATGATTCTTGCGCTTTACCCCATTGAAAATAAAGGGAGCATAGAAACATTAGCGTTATATTTTTCATTAATTATCTTAGCTTTGAATTAGAAGTAAGCTAAGATAACAATATTTTTTCATGTCCGGTCTTGAATAAGTACTTATTTCTCCAAACCTTCGCCTCTCATCATTTTTATAGTAAAACCTCCTAGTACCAGAATAATCAAAAGCATGATTCCCCAAAGCCACGCTTTGTTTTCAAACAATGGCGTATCTGTTTTTTTTGAGGTTCCTTTTATCGCTTTTTCTGGACCTATTTTGACTGCAGTCAAATCGGAAGGAATTTTGTTTTTAAAATTAGCGATATCATAGCTAGGTCTTTGTAAAGTATGATTGCCATATTGAAGTGTAAATGGAGCTTGACCATCGAAGCGAACTTCTAGTTCATGTTCATAACCTCCAAGTGTTGCTCTTGAAATGGGAAGCATTTGGTTGTCTTCATTCCGAATGCGCAAACGCAATTTATTTGTTACAACTTGAGTAAAAGAAAATTCATTTTCCTCAATGGAGCTTAAGACGCCATTAGAGATTGTTCGCCAATTGTACTTCCACCCCTTAGGTGTTTCTGTGCTATCTATCAGGCATTGTAAAGTAAAACTGCGATAGTAATCATAATCAGCCTCTACTTTTATTTTTATAAAAGACAAGGGAACCTTCTCTTCTAAATCCATGCTCAATATACTTTGCTTCGTATTTTTTTCAGGTAACTGAGCCATGTAAATTGGTGACCACGTTTTTTCTTTTCCAGCTACTTTTTCTATCGTTGATAAGGTAGCATTTTGTAAGTCCAGTTGATTATTGTATAGTATGCTTAATCGCAAATAAGGATAATTAATTGGCTCAAAACGAAGTTTAGAAAATTGATAATTGGTTGCTTCATTTTGAATAGATAAAATGCGATAATCTTTCAACACTTCAAACCATTCCTTCTGATCCATACTACCTTCTAATTGCACTTTCCAATCAAAATTCGTTTCTTTAAAATCAAGCTCTATCTGATTTAAGGTTTGTACTTTTTTTAGTTTAAATGTAAAAAAGTGTTCATTGCCTTTGCTAGATCGATTGATGATTTCAAAAGGATAAGTCACTTCATTTTTAGTTGGGGTATTTCTTTTCAGTAAAAATGGTTGCTCTATTTTTTCACCGGAACTATTCAATCCAAAGACTCGAATATCAGAAAAATCATTCTTTGTTTTTTCAAAAACAGCATCTGGCAAAATGACTTTATGCCAACTTTCCTCTGCCCCATCGATTGATCGTTCATAATAATCTTGGGCATTTACGTAAGTACATAAAAAGAAAAAAATCAATATCAACCCATTTTTCTTATTCATCGCTATGTGGTTTTTGAATCGTTTCTGATAGACTGGCTTGATCATCACTTGTTGGCTCATCTGTAATATTATCCGTAAATTTTTTATACAAAAAAGAAATCACTAAAAGTAAAATCCCCAGCGTCACTAATACAACAGTTTTACCAATCGTATCCATATGTGCTAGATCGTAAAAGAATAATTTCATAAGCGTCACTCCTAACAAAACCATTGCAATAATACGAAGTGTTTTCTTTTTTTGGCGAATGCCTAATCCTATTAAAAACAAAGCATATAGTCCCCAAAGGATACTCAATCCTAGTCGATGAGGTTGTGTAGATGCTCCCATATCCATCCACCCGATTAATTCAAAACTTAATAAGGCTAAAATGGAAAAATGCAAAAACACATCAAATCCGAGTTTAAAGCGATCTTGAATATAACCTGATTTGAGATAAGCATACAAAGTGTATAACAATCCAATTCCAAAAACTAAAGAAACATAACGAATCAATATTTGGTAAACACCTCGGTCATAATATTCTGATCCCGTTTGACTGATATACGAGTTTCTAAGGCTAGTCAATGCTTCTTGCCCTATTGATAAATAGCTAAGAAAAACGAATACCATCAAAGCAATATTCACCCAAGCCAATGGTTTTATCTTTAACCATTTCATATTCACCCAAGCCAACAAACTCATAAACAACATCGCATAATTCAGTTGCCAAATTGTTTCAAAATGCAATAAACTCCTATTATTAAAGACACGTTTCAAATCATTTTCATTGACGATTTCTAATTTTGAATCAATATATGCTTGTGTCCAATATCCTGATATTTCATAATAGAAAAGATTAAACAAAACGATTAAAAACATTGAAGGAATCGCGTAAGACATGATGGTATACAGTCCCTTATTAATTGCAATCGGCTGACTATATTTTTTATTAAAGTAAAGCCAATTGATCAATCCAAACGCCAATACAAATAATACACCTGTCAAAAATTCAATATTAAAGATGGGTTGAAACCGAAAATCAGTATTCCCAAATCCATTGATCACGAAAGAATTATTCCTCCAATCTTCTAATAAACTTATAAAGGCTAAGACCATCGAAATATAGGAAAGACTTTCGTAAAAAGGTACTTGCCGAGTTCGTGCAATCCAAAATAACAATGCCGCCTCTCCTATCCAAACCAAGGTAACCCAATTTCCATCCAATTGAACTGGAACGGCTATCGTCAAAAAGAGCAATACTAAACCAGAGATCAAATAGAATAAATTTCGGTCTGCCAATTTCCAGCGATAGATCATTGCACTGACCACAAAATGAATCAAAGCATTCGCTAAAGTAAATAGACCCAAATATTCTTTCCCTTGAGCCTGACCGTCTAACAATACATATCCCAGACCATAAAAAACAAAAGCATTAGTGATCACTAAAGCAATATCATTTTTTACAAACTGTTCTTTTCGAATTAATTTGTATGCTAAAAAGGTACTATAAAAGATAAGAAAGAAAATAGTTAGAAAAAGAAACGCAATACCAAAATCTTCAGTTCTATTATACTCTAAGGTTTGCCAACTTGAATAAATCAACCAGGTCATGATGAAGGCTACATAGTAAAGTAGTTTCCAATATTTGCGAAAAGCAATCACCAAAATGCCAATATTGATCATCGCCATATAGCTAAATAAAACGACCACATTACCACTTTCATTACTCAACAAAAATGGAACTGCGTAACTTCCCACCAATCCAAGATGTGCAATAATTTGTCGATTATAATTCAAGGCAGCGACCACGGTGAAAACGGTAAACAAGACCATCAAGCCAAAGGCCATAGTCTGCGGAATCAAATCATAAAAACTATAGGCAAAAAAGGTGACAAAATATAAAACAGTCATCCCTCCGCTAAGCAAGGTGGCACTGAATCCTTCGTATTTTTGCTTCAAGCGAATCGCAAAACCTAATAAACCTAAACCCATCATATAGCCCAAAATAATTCGAGTCATCGGACTCAACATCCCATTATTAATCGCCCATCTCGTTCCAATAGCGACGCCAAGCACTAGGATTAAAATACCAGCAATCAGTAATAAATTACCACCAATGAATTTTTCAAAATCTTTACGAGAAGGAGCTTTGGCCAACCATTTATCAATCATGGATGGCGCTTTAGGAGCGATAGGAGGCGCGGTCGATTTTACAAGAGGTGGAGATGTCGTCACTGGTTCTCCGTCTGAGTTGGCGATTACCTCTGCGCGTGCGTTTGGTTCTGATTTTTTTTGTAAACGCTTAATGGTTACTTTTAGATGGTTCAGCTCATATTGAACTTTATCTTGTTTTTTACTTAAGGCTTCTACCCTACGTAACAATTCATTTAAGTCATTTTCGTTTTCCATAAGTCGATTTTATGGGATTTGTAAAACTTAGATCATTCTATTTATTTTACAAAATGGTAGATTAGTGTTGACCAATCTAGCCTGAACTATTTATAATTCTCAGGGTCCATTGCTTGAACGGTCCAAGCATTAAAAAAGTTCGCTACTTTTTTTGAATCATAGCTTTTGCCACTTTCTAACAATGCACTATCTTGGGTATGTAATTGATTACCTTCTGCATCCAAAACAACAAAAACTGGAAAGCCAAAACGCTGTGGAAATCGGTATTTAGCCAATAGGTCTTTATTACCATTTTCTTTACTATAATTGAGATGATAGACCACAAATTTTTCATCAACAATGGATTTCAAAATCGAATCTTGTTGTACAAAATCATGAAAACGATAGCACCATCCACACCAGTTTCCGCCGACTTGTAAGATGAGATGTTTACTTGCTGCTTTTGCTTCAGCTAATTTTGCTTCAATTTCTTTGTGGGCATCCGCTTCGGGATGATATAAGGTACCAGGCGCTGTTTGTGCATTGAGGGCTTGGTTGATAAAAAGCAGGAGGAAGAAAAGAAGTAATTTTTTCATAGATTTCAATTTCTTGATTTATTTCATTCTTTTATAAAAATGAATAATGTGTGTTTCAGATTTATTAATAACAGATTAAAACAGCTCAATTTCTATCGTATCAACAGTCTTATACCGGATACTAATTTCAACATTAGGAATTCCTATTTTGTCTTAATGCAAAAAATTGGCCACCAATATTTTTTCGCCCACTAATTTATTATTGTGATCATAGTATGCTTCTTTTACAATACCAATTCCATCTGCAATGATGACCTTATTATCTGAAGTCTGTTGGGTGATTTCGTAACAATTATACACCTTAAGTCCATTTAAATCATAGCCTTCTTTTAAGGGATTTATGGTAGATCGCAAAATCATATCTCCTCGGCATTCATCAAATTCTTCACGTGTTGTGGTTCGAAAATAAAGTGGTTTGATAAAAGAATTCTCAATACTTCGATCAGGTGATCTTCCCCAACATCGGCGATGAATGATTCCATCTTTGACCGCCCAAATATTATAATTGGACAATTCGTAATCGGTCACATCGCCATGCTTTGTTACTTTGATTACTTTGACGGTATCCAATTGACCATTCGCTTTTTCATTATAATTTTTATATTCGTATACCCAATAATTACCTACTTGAAGTGGAATCACCGTTTCAGCATTGCTTCGAACGGTAAAGGAAGGCTCATCGGGATTATTCAATGTATCTGTTTTTTTTGTGCTTTTACAAGCAAAGAAAAATAAGAGTAAAATGGAGAGATAAAAAATTGCCTTGAAACGTTTCATATTGCTAATTTATAATCTTGGTTATTTTAAAAACCCGTAAACAAATCTCTTATAAGATGTAAGTTTAAGTCAAACAGTTGATCCAAACAAGGTTTTAGCATATTTTTAACGTCATTATTCTAGTTGTGCTTAAGATTCCTTGAGTTGTTGTTCCAATTGCTCGACTAAAGGTTGAGTTTTCTCATCGTATTTTTTTAGATGTTTTGACTTTTGATTTTTATTCGAAAATGGTGCTCCAAATTTATTTGGAGTAGTTGAATACTGTTTAACCTAATTAACTTTAAATTTTGGTGGCCTCTTTTTAATCTATTCTACGTTATTTTCCTCAACAAGCCAAGTAGGATTCTTTCGAAAAATGTCTTGACTAAATTTAAAATAGCCTTGACCAAAAGTTTAAAGAATTTAGATTACACTGTATTGAATATTCACCAAATAAATTTGGTTAACCATTAGCTAACTGTGCCAACAACCATTCTTTTTCACCTAAGATTTTGGTTTGTTTGATTTCTTTCAACAAGGATTTTTTTTCTTGTTTATCAAAAGGATTTAACTTTAGTAAGCGGTTAATAAAATATAAAGTATTACTATAGTTTTCTTGGTGATAACGCATGACTTTTTTTCGCTGTAAAAAGCGTTTTAATGATTGTAGTCCAATTATGATACATTAAAAACGACGAATAGGTAAAGCTATGGATAATCAATAGGAGTCATCCCTAATTTTGAAAATAATCTAAAATATTTTAGATTGACAATTTCGATATCGAAAATAGCATCCTGGTATTGCTGATTACTCAGATTTCGCTGATTCCCTCTCGATCGATGGGCGTATTAGCCGAGATCTGCGCGATCTGAGTAATCCGTTCAATCAGCGTACTAATACAAATATTGAAACTTTAAAAGTTATGGGTTTTTGAAGTTTTTGTCAAGATGAATAAGTCTGAAAAATTTGGAGTGACTCCTGTTACTTTTTTGCAAAGTATGGAGAGCATTTTATAACTAAGTGTATCTTTAAACAACTTCTTCGATCCGATATACACGACCATTAAAACTCGCCTCCTCTCCTACTCGTTTTCCTTGCAATAATTTGCCTATCGGCGTTGCCATGGAAATCGCAAAATAGGTATCCTCTTCTAACACAATTTTCCCTACGGAAATACTAATAAAAAAAGCACCTTGATTGGTGATCACTAAACTTCCTGCTTCAACTGTTTCCGTTTTTCGTTGCCAATTGATTTGTTTTAAAACTTGTTTGATGTGGACAGCTTCGGATAATTGTTTGGCATTTTTATCTCGTTCGCGTTGCATCATTGCTCGACCCGTTTCAAATTTATCGCCTGCGCTACTTTTAGATTCTTCATTTGCTGCAGCTTGAGCTTCTTCCATTGCTTTTTTTGAATTGGCAATGCGTTCTTCGATATGAGCCAAACAATAATGATATAGTTTTTCTTTGATCATCTACAAATCGTTTATTTTAATTATTTTTTGTTTGTTTAGCATTTTTCAGTGCTTCATCTTTTAATTTTTCCGTCAAGGAAGAACCCCTCCAAGTGGTCCAAAGTAAGATAATAAAAACAAATATTCCTAGATATTTTAAGAGCATCGCGGCAAAATAAGAAAAGGGAAAAGGAACAGGCAGTACTTTCAATGAAAAGGTAGCAACAATCAATGACAGATGAATGATAACTAAAGTCTTGTCCAATGGGAATTCTTTTTTGAACAACCATTGATAGGTCAAAAAATAAGCTGTCAATAAAATGGAATACCAAAAAGATTGAATAATAAAAAGAAACATGGAGGCTTCCCACGCTGTTCGATTTTGCTCCCAAGCGCCTGTACTCACTACTGAAAATAAAAAATGCAAAATCACTTCAAAAAATAAAACGATCAAGAGAATATTTGATACGAGTCTTTCTCTCATAAAAGGTGGAAGGTTTTTTTTTGTGTTCGAATTTCTAATGATGTTGAGGCTGTCGAAAGATTATTAGACGGCATCTAAAATTAAAACAGGGTTCTCCTCCTCTATCACTTCAGGATCGTATAAAATATAAGTTAACGCATTCTGATTACGCAAATGATTGACCCATTCATCAGTGTTTTGAAAAAACAAAATAAATCGATTGATCTGAATCCGATCATGACTGATAAAAGCTACTTTTAAGCGGATCAAATTTTTCTTAGCGGCTTTCAATTTTTCTGCACATTTTTTTTGATCTTCTCGAACACTTACCGTGTAAGCCATCGCTGACCGATAGGAAAAATAAATCAAAGTTGCAAAAAAGAAGGCCATCCAAATACTAAAATCCAAGTAACCTAAACTGATAGCAAGCAAGGCAATCACAACAATGGTCATAAAAACAAAAGGCAAAATAAAAAGAGAAAAAGCGATTCCAGATAATTCACTTTTCATTTTTTTTAGCTTTTTATGTAAATGATTATTGAAGTCTTGTAAATGCTCAAAGGCAAAAATTTCACTTGGTGTATTTTTTTGGTGGACCAAATAATTGAGTAGACTTCCTTTCAATTGCAATCCATCTTGATCAGGAATCAGTCCTTGCAAATAATCTGCACTTTCCCCTTGTTGTAAAATGTGAGGACGTTCCATCTTGAGGGACTCGATGGGACGAGAAAGAAGGGTAAATATTTTTTCATTCACTTCTGTCAAATGAATACCTTTAGGGAATCGTCTTTTATAATCATACAACAGCGCCAAGTTGCTATTGTCAATCGCATCTCTTCCGGCAATAGAATCATCACCTTCCAATTCCATTATTTTAAAAATGGCTTCGTCTTCATATTTTTTGAGTGGTGTCTCCAATAAGTAATTCAAATAATATTGTATCTCATCAAAGGCTAAGGCTTCTTTCCAAAGTTTTTCTTCTTTTAGTTCATTGAGGTGAACTTGCGCGGCAGCGCTATACTGACTGTACTGAAAGGAACGTAAAAAAAATTCGTATTCCTCTATTGATTTGGATCGCTGTGCACTTTGCCAAGCTCGATCCATCTCTATTTCATATTGATTGGCCTCCTTTATCTCCTCTGACATTTCCATTGCCAATAAAGACAATCGATGTTGATAAATTTCTTGATGACTGCTATACAAAGGTTTTTGGTTGACGCTCAAACGCGTGATGGCATTAAAAACGGTCTGTTGAATATCTACGTCAAACAATTCAACAGGAATGACTTTTATTCCTTTTAAGATATGCGCTGTAATGATTTTTTTCAATTCGATGCTTGACGCAAACGGGGAGGCAAAAAAATGTGGGCTCAATAAGCACACAAATGTAGTCGTACTGGTAATGAAGTGATGCAAACTCTCACTCAAAGGAAAATATTCATCAATCGTTTGATAGCGAACATGTCCCAAATCTTGGGAATGAAATTGTTGATCTACATGAGCTTTGATCTCTTCCTTAGCAGACTCATCAGGAGCCGCATAAAGGAAAATCGTTAATCTAGATATTTTCTGTGCTTTCATAGTATCACTTGTTCTTTAAATAAAGATACAGAATAAAAAACGAACAAAATAATTTAGTCGTATTTTGTAATACCTCAAAAATTAATGATTGGCTCTAATATTTTTTTCAGCTAGGCTAACAATTTTTTCAATTCTCTTTTCACGAGTAGTTGTACGTTTGGCGTTAAATAACCATTCTAATATACTTCTTTTAGCCGAACGTGGAAATTTTTCAAAATAATCCTGAGCTATTTTATTTTTATCAAAAGCAGCTTGAAGGTCTTTAGGAATCACTCCTTTCTCTACCTCATCTAGTGCATTCCAAGTTCCGGTTTCTTTAGCCATTTGAATCATTTCATGCCCTGCTGATTCCATCAAATTTGCAGCTAACAATCTTTTTATTTTTTCCTTATTCACTCTACTCCAATTACTTTTCGGATTTCGTTGGGAAAAATATTGATAGAAACTATCCGCATCTCTTTTATTGGGTTTGCTATCAATCCATCCAAAACAAAGGGCTTCATCTACTGCTTCTGGATAATATACACTTGGTGTCCCACTCTTTTTTTTGTAGATAATCAGCCATACACTTTTCTCAGATGAATGATTATGCTTTAGCCATTTCCGCCATGCTTTTTGATTTTTTGCATAGAACGTTTTAACACCATCTTTTCTGACCTCCATATTTAATTCTTTATCTGAACAATCATGTCTATTTCGCAAGCTAAGTTTCGCGGAAGCGATCCCATACCCACAGCCGCTCTTGCATGCTTACCTCTCTCTCCAAAGACTTCGACCATCAAATCTGAAAATCCATTGATGACTTCAGGTTGGTTGACAAAAGTAGGTCCGCAGTTGACCATGCCTGTTACTTTGACGATTCGTTCTACTCGATTCAAATTACCAATCTCCGCTTTTAATGCAGCTAATTGAGCAACTCCCGTTAATCTGGCTGCTTCATATCCTTCCTCGATACTTAGATCCTTTCCAATTTTTCCGGTGATCAATTCTCCTTCTTTTGTTCCGGAACCTTTGCCTGCCATAAACACTAAATTCCCGGTCGTTACCGCATTTACATAATTGGCAACAGGCTTTCCGGGTTCTTTTAAAATAATGCCTAAGCTTTTAATTTTCTCTTCTACATCATAATCATAAAGAGCAACTTCCTTCTCTATAATTGTTGTAGAATTTCCAGCTTGTTCTGGAGCGCAAGAATATAAGGTAATTAGGAAAACAAAGATTATTAGTTTCATTTTCGTAGTATTTTGGTCAACTGTCAAACTTATAAAAAACATTACCCACAAAGTGATGGTCGATATAATCAGTTCCTATGATTCCATCTATATCATTGATAACAAAAGCTGGAGTGACCATCCCTATTCCCCTAATGTCTTCTTGAGCAAATAAAGAAACGTGACCAAATAAGATAAGCAGTAAAAGGATGATAATTTTTAACATCAGTGTTGGGCTTGTGTTAGGGTCGAAAAAAATTGGATTTCAATCGTTCATCAATGAAAACACGTTAACACCTTAATCCCCAAACACATGAACCTAAATTACAACTTAGGTACTGTTGTCGTTGCGAACAAACGTTTGACACTGTACTTTCCACTTCCATTGACATAGACCATTAGTAATCCTCCGATAATGGCTACATTTTTCAAAAACATCATGGATGTTTCTCTTTGTATTTCGGCAGGATCATTCCACCAAGAGTGGACTAAAAAGGTAACAGGAATCCAATAAAATAAAAGTAAAATAGCCCCAAATGAAGAACGATAACCAATTAAGACCAACACACTTCCAATGACCAACATAAAGATGACAGCATATAAAACAAAGTCTTGATTCCAATTAATGCCATATTGGGTCATCGTCTCCTTAGTCTGTTTGAAATGTACTGAAGAATCATAGGCTTCAAATAAAAATATAAGTGCTAAAAATATTCTGGCCAGTAAATCTGCAAAATTTTTCATTGAGTTAAATCTATTTTGATCCCTTTCTTGGGGATAATTTTATTTGGTTATTGAGCCTTTATTTAATCTCTAAAAATCGAGCAACTGCTCTCGCTACATTTTGACCATCCATAGCTGCTGAAATAATTCCTCCAGCATACCCCGCTCCTTCACCGCAAGGGAATAAACCAAGGATATCCTCATGCATATAAGTCTCTTTACTTCTTGGAATTCTGAGTGGTGAGCTAGTGCGACTTTCGGTCCCAATGACATTCGCTTCTTCGGTAAAGTACCCTTTCATTTGCTTTCCAAACGCCTTCATCCCTACTCGCAATCTATTGTAAATACCTCTTGGTAATAATTCGTGCAAAGGTGCTGGATATAATCCTGGAATGTATGAAGCGGCTGGCAAGTTAGAAGAAATTTTACGGTTTACAAAATCTGTCATTCGTTGAGCAGGCGCTTTTTGGC
Organism: uncultured Saprospiraceae bacterium; assembly: GCA_964441245.1. Lineage (GTDB taxonomy): Bacteria > Bacteroidota > Bacteroidia > Chitinophagales > Saprospiraceae > JALZUU01. The sequence continues at coordinate 13,942 of CAYTVR010000052.1, forward strand.
TACCATCTCCATAATCAAACATGGCTCGTTCTACTTGCTTTTGAAACTCCATTCCCGCAAAAACATCGTATTGCTCGAATGGATGCAAATCTTCTAATTCTACAGCAACTACTGTCCCTGAATTCGCATATGGAGAATCCCGTCGAGATAAAGACATACCGTTGACTACAATTTCACCTGGTGAGGTAGCTGCAGGTACGACCAATCCTCCAGGACACATACAGAAAGAGAACACACCTCTTCCAACCACTTGGCATGCTAAACGATAACTAGAAGCGGGTAAGGTTTTTTCTCGCGGAGAATGATGATATTGAATTTGATCAATCAAGGGTTGTGGATGCTCTACTCGCACTCCGAGTGCAAATGGTTTTGCTTCTAGCAAAATTCCTTTATCGTGTAATAACTGATAAATATCTCTAGCCGAGTGACCGGTGGCCAATATCACGCCATCTCCAAAATGTTCTTCCTCTTGATTGACAACAACTCCCGTTATTCTACCTTTTGAAATAATGAAGTCATTTACATGAGAATTGAAGTGAATCTCACCGCCATGCTCCAAAATGCTTTCGCGAATATTAGCAACTATTTTAGGTAATTTATTGGAACCAATATGCGGATGCGCATCTACCAAAATATCAGGTGTGGCACCATGTTCTACAAATAAACGCAATGCTTTTTCAATGTTTCCTCTTTTCTGAGAACGGGTATATAATTTACCATCAGAATAAGTTCCAGCACCTCCTTCTCCAAAACAATAATTGGAGTTGGGATTGACTTGCCCTGATTGTTGAATGGCCTTTAGATCTCTTCGTCTGGCTTGTACTTCCTTTCCACGATCAAAGAGAATTGGAGTTAGCCCTAATTCTAATAATTCCATCGCAGCAAAATATCCTGCTGGACCTGCACCAACTATGATCACCTTTCGTTCCCCTTTTACTTGTTTTAAATTATTCCGCAACAGCGGTTTAGGTCGAAAAGATTCTCCTTGATACACTTCTATTTGCAATCGAAAAAGCACCTGTCTCTTCCTTGCATCTATTGATCGACGAATAATGCGAAATTCTTTCACCTGACTCACTTGGAGGCGACATTTCTTAGCTGCTCGCTTTTGCCATAAGGCTTCATTCTCTATTTCTGATGGCAACAAACTTAATTCTACCTTATGAATCATATTCGGATTGGTTATTTTCGCAAAGATAATAGACTATTCCTAAGAATTAGTTCTTACAACAAAAAAACGCAACTTGGATATCAAGCTGCGTTTTTTTGCTAATAGATTTTACTAAGGATCAATTATCTTTATCTGGATCAATTCTCACTAAGCTATTATCATTTACTACTTCAAAATCTTCGGGAATAAAAATTTTAATTTTTACAAATTCATAGCATTCTCCTTGCTTCGTTTTGATCGCTTTTCTTTGGGTATCTTTTGATTTTAAAGAATAGATAGCATTATTTTCTTCAGACAAGATCTCATATCTTCCACTATCGACAAAATATTTGAGGATACTAGGCTTAGCGTCATATAACTCGACAGAAGTCACGGTCATGATTGTATTCCCTGGCCATTTTTCTAATTTATATTCTCCGACTATTTGTAGATTTACTTTTTCAGCGTCGTTAATATCATAGGTTTGATGAATAGTCTTTGATAATTGCGCATTCATTGTCTGAAAAGACAAACAAAAGAGTAGCAGTATAGATAGAAACTTCATGTAGTCAAAAGCGTTTAGTATGGATGTCTGGAGTATATGACTGCAAGATATTGTTAATCTAGCAAATAGTAAAGGGGAGAATGTGTTAATTACATTCTCCCCTTTAAGGATTATAGTTAAAGTTATGTTATAGGTTCAATACTGCCTTGAAATTACAACCTATAAAGAATCACCCGTATCATTAATAGAAGAGCTTGCAGTGGAAGCTTCGCCTCCTAATTTAACCATAACATTTTCAGGAGCATATACGATATAGCTTATTTTTTCTTCTAGATTGGTTCCTTTGATTTTGATGTTTCTTTCCATTCCTGGAGAAAAAACCACAAATTCATCCTCTTCTGTTTTAGAAATAAGATTATAACGTCCAGCAGTAATCAGAGATTTAAGCATCGAAGAGCTTCGATTTTCAATTCCGATGGTCATTTGGATTCTCATTACCTCTTTTTTCCAGTGTTTCACTTCCACATCTCCTTTGAGATCCATCAGTACGACGTCATTACCTTTAAGGTTAAAGGATTTGACTAATGTCTTTTCCGCAGTTGTTTGTCCAAGCATTAAAGTTGTGACAAAGAAAAGCGCTAATATTGTTAATTTTGATTTTAAGGAATTCATCATATTGATCTCCTTTTGGTGTATATATAATTTACGATTTTTATTAATAAGAATCAAGTATTGTGTCATTTTTTTTAGTTTTAATTCACAGCTTTATAAAGACTTAATAACCTATTTAACATAGGGTTTAATAAATTTAGAGCTAACATATTGGCTCCATCAGATTTTGCTTGACTCGGTTCCGGATGAGTCTCGATAAACAATCCGTTTGCGCCTACAGCAATGCCCGCTTTTGCAATCGTTTCAATCAATTCAGGTTGTCCACCTGTGACACCACTTTTTTGATTGGGTTGTTGTAGTGAATGCGTACAATCTAGTACAACTTGAGCTCCAAAAGATTTCATTTTGGGAATTCCTCTAAAGTCAACGACTAGATCTTGATAGCCAAAAGTTGTTCCTCTTTCCGTAAGGAGTACCTGATCATTACCTGATTCAGTGACCTTATCCATGGCGTATTTCATTGCATCTGCATTCAAAAACTGCCCTTTTTTAATGTTTACTGGCTTTCCAGTTTTGGCAGCAGCCACCAACAAATTCGTTTGTCTGCATAAAAAAGCAGGAATTTGAAGAATGTCAACATATTGAGCAGCTATTGCCGCTTCCTCTTCTGTATGAATGTCGGTTGTCACCGGAATATCCAATTCTCTACCTATAGCTGCTAAGATCTCTAAAGCTTTTTGATCTCCTATTCCTGTAAAGGAATCTAGTCTAGATCGGTTCGCTTTTCTATAGGACCCTTTGAAGATATATGGCAATTTTAAGTCATCACATATTCCCTTTACTTCTCTTGCAATATCAAAGGCCATTTGTTCCCCTTCTATGGCACAAGGCCCTGCAATCAAGAAAAAATGGCCACTATCAATATGTTTTATCTTTGGTATTCTATTCAACATTCTATTTAAATAGACGTAACCCCACTTCAAATGGTTGGTTACTTGTTTTTAATGCCGTATTTTATTCATACGTTTCTCTATAATATTAACACAAATGTATTCCGAATAGTTCTCTTAATCAAACTTTATCTAAAAATATTATTCTGAAAAAGCCGCAAAAACCGATTACTAAAAATATTTAATTTTGCTTTTTTGTTTTTATCAGAATAAAAAACAACATAGCTCATGATTTATAAAATTAGAACTCATCGAAAATCCTAAAAAACGAATAAAAAAAAGATGACTATATTACTGTTAATAACAAGTTAAATTTTTCTATATCCACTAAAACATGATATTTAGTCTCCGTTACAACAGCATTAGTATTAAAAAATCAGTTTTATAATCAAGAAAAAGGATGATTGGCAAGAAAATTAAGACTTTAGCAGAAGCAAAGGAGAGCATTCATTTCAATTATCTCTAACATTATCCTTACTTTTACCCTTCATTCATGTTATTTTTCGGTTATTCATAAACTCCCCTAAATAGGGTATTTTCGTTCTTATTAGATGGATTACAAGCATTCCAAAGCAATATTTCGTATCTTTATTTCCCCTCATTGTTCTCCCCAAACAACCACAAAAATTCCAAAACAAACATACATTAAACGAATCATGAACTTTACAGCAATCAAAATTCGATGCTTGCAATGTAGTTTCTTTCTATTTTTACTTCTTGCTAGCCAATCTTTAAACGCAGCCATTATTTATGTAGACGGTGGTCTCACAGGTGGAGATGGTCTGTCCTGGGCAACTGCCTATGGAGATTTACAAACTGGCATTAACGCTGCCAATTTTGGTGATGAAGTTTGGGTTAAAAATGGAACTTACCTACCTCATGATACTGATAGAGAGATTTCGTTTACCTTAAAAAACGGAGTTGCCCTTTTAGGTGGATTCACTGGATCTGGAGCCAATAGAGATAAAATTAATACTGCGAGTGTTCTGAGCGGAGCCATTGGCCCCAACCCAGACAATTCGGATAATTCCTATAATGTTGTTTTCTGTCAAGGACTTTCTCCTGCTACTATTTTAGAAGGTTTTATCATTCAGGATGGAAATGCAGATGGCGCGACTCCACTTACAAGAAACGGAGGGGGACTTTATAATGATGGATCAAGTTTAACCATTAGACATGTACAATTTTTTCAAAATCAAGCGAATGAATTTGGAGGAGCGATCAATAACGGAGGAAATGCAAGTCCTTTGATCGAGTATTGCACCTTTTCTGGTAATTATGCTGGAAATCAAGGTGGCGCGATTAATAATGATGGCGGATTTGCCAATAGTAGTCCAACCATTTTCCAATCTACATTTATTAGTAATTCAGCCTTATTTGGTGGTGCTATTTATAATAGTGGAAATAGTGGAACTAGTAACCCGACAATCACTAGCTGTGATTTTAGCTCAAATAGTGCTGTAGGTGGTGGTAGCAATGGAGGAGCCATTTATAACTTTGGAAAAGATGGAGGTAGTTCAATGCCAACTATTACCAATTGTATTTTTAATAATAACGCCTCCTCCTCTTCCGCTAGTGGAATTTATAGTTTAGCAGATGCAGGAACAGTTATCGCCTCTATTGTCAACTGTACCTTTTATCAAAATAGTGCTCCTAAAGGAGGAGCTGTTTACGTTAATGAATCCAATGGAGGAAATGGAGAATCCAATATTACCAATTCCATTTTTGAAGGAAATTCTGGCGGGATGAATCCTACTTTTAATTTAAGTGGCAATGCTTCGCCAACGATTAATGTTTCATTTTCATTAGTAGACGCTGTTGATTGTGATGGTATCATGGGGACGATTGCTGGAGGCCAGATATTTAGTTGTGATGGAGTTTCAATGGTTTTCAATCTTAATCCAACATTTGTGTCTGCTGGATCTGATTTTAGATTAATGAGTACTTCTCCGGCCATCAATAAAGGCGGGGCAGCTACAGTGAGCACAGATAAAGACGAGCTTCCACGAACGGTTGCCTCTGTTGTTGATCTAGGTGCTTACGAAAATCAATCCCCAATATTACCTATTGAATTGCTTGCCTTCGATGCCCGATTTGAAAATGATCAAGTGGCTCTTTATTGGTCTACCTTATCGGAAAAATCGAATGATTATTTTACAATAGAACGTTCTCAAGATGGACAACATTTCACAGCCATCGAACGAATCAGTGGTGCCGGCGATAGTGACATCCCATTAACTTATCGAACCTTTGATCCTCATCCACGATCAGGTATCAATTACTATCGACTTAAGCAAACAGATTATAATGGTAATTTCTCATACAGCCATATTGAAGCCATTAAAATTCAAGACGGGAATATTCGACTTTATCCTAATCCTGTAACTGATCATTTGTACATTGCTACAAATGGATTTGAAAATGGCGAAACGAAATATAGTATCTTTAATCTAAATGGAAAAGAAGTCATCAATGGAATCATTGAGCTTCATGACAACTTAGCGGTACTTCAGGTAAATGAAATTCAATCCTTGCCTCCCGGTAGTTACTTCGTGAAAATATTTCACGAACGAAATGGTGGATTTAGTCAAAAGTTTGTAAAGGTTAGGAGATAGGGATTGGTGTCGTGGTTGTTAGGCACTGGATATTGGATATTGGTTCTTAGTTATTGGATATTTTACTTTACGATTTCAATGATTCTTTCGCTTTGATTGGTATCCCATTCTAATGTTTCATTATACCAAATCTTTGTGAGTGTAGTATTCGAACCATTAGAATCAATTTCTGTTTTGATCACATCGCTATCTGTTGTCGAGAAAACTATTTTGGTTTGAGATAAATTTTGTGCATCGGTAGTGGTGCTCGGGAAAAGTCTTAAGTATTTTCCATCTGCTCTATCAATCACTTTAATGCCTTGGGGACTATCTAAATTGGCTTCAAAATAGGCTACCCATTCTCCATCGATCAAGTGAAAAACCGTCAAATCTTCTTCTCTTATTCCGTCTTCTAACTCTAATAAATTTTCATTGTTTTCATTGAGGTATTTTATGTTGATTCCAATATCAATGTTGGTGCAGCAATTTTCATTTTTATCAGAACAAGCAGTCAAAAAAATAGCGACCAATAAAAAAATCATTAAATGTCTCATTTGCTTTATATTTAAATTTATTAAAATAAAAAATATTGGTTCTTTATGATTTCATTTGATCAAAATATATAATGGAGTTGAAGTTTTTACGCTTTCAAAGCTTTGCTTTGACAACCAAATAAATTTGGTGGACCAAAATACTAAACGAAATCATTTAGCTCCCAGAAAATATTTATTCTCCAATGTCTTCATTCCACAGAGTGGGTTGATCTTCGATAAAATTTTCCATTAATTGAATACAATCCTTATGGTCTACTACCTCTACTTCTACTCCTCTACTTCTAAGCAATTCTTCTTCGCCCATAAATGTTTTATTCTCACCAACAATTACTTTTGGAATACCATATAACAATATAGCTCCGCTACACATAGAACAAGGAGATAAAGTCGTATAAATCGTACATTCTTGATATACTTTGGCGGATTGGCGTCCCGCATTTTCAAGGGCATCCATTTCTCCATGTTTGACCACACTTCCTTCTTGTACTCGTCGGTTATGTCCTCGTCCAATAATTTTTCCTTTATGCACCAATACACTCCCAATCGGAATCCCACCTTCGTCTAAACCCTTGCGAGCTTCATCAATTGCTGCTTCCATAAATGGATCTTTCATTTCTTTTTTCTTTTATAAAAATAGGAGTCATCCCGAATTTTATTTAGTATAAAAGTATTTTGGATTGACGATTTCGACACCGAAAATGGCACGCAGATCGCATAGATTTCTCGACTCATGCACCCTTCGATAGCGGGAAAAATCAGCGTGACCTGAGTAATATAATTTCATTATCAATTACTTTTTCTTTAGTGCGGCAGTTGGTTCTGGCACCCAATGTCCTTTACCTCCAGCTCTATCATCATTGAAGGTCGTTGGTGCTTTATCATTAGCCATATACTCTTGCCATGTTTCATGTTTTGTCCCATCATCTTTACGTTCCATCGTGATACATTCTTCGACTGGACAAACCAAAGAACAAAGATTACAGCCTACACAATTTTCCTCAATAATTGTAGGCACTCGCCCTTCACCAGGTTTTGGCAAAGCAATTGCTTGGTGTGCTCCATCTTCACAAGCCGTGTAACACAATTGACATTCGATACATTTTTTTTCATCAATTGAAGCGACTACTTTATATTTCAAATTCAATTCGTTCCAATCCTTAACATTAGGTAATGCTTTACCAATCATGTCATCAAGGGTATCGAAATTTTTCTCTTTCATATATCTTTCCAATCCAGGAAGCATCTCTCGAATGATACCAAATCCATAATGCATCACTGCTGTACAAACTTGAACATTGTTTGCTCCTAACAATAAAAACTCTGCTGCATCTTTCCAGTTTTCAATTCCTCCTATTCCAGAAATCGGAATATTAACTTCTCCATGTTGTGCACAATTTTTAAGCATGTTCAGTGCAATAGGTTTTACTGCTGGTCCGCAATAACCACCATTGGTACTTTTACCATCTACAATAGGATAAGCGACAAAATTATCGAGATCTACTCCGACCAGACTTTGAATCGTATTGATCAAAGAAATGGCATTTGCTCCTCCTTTCACTGCAGCTTGGGCCGGCTCTGTTATGTCCGTAATATTTGGTGTTAACTTGACAATCACTGGCACCGTCGCCACTTCCATCACCCACCGTACAATGGTTTCCAAAACCGCTGGCTCTTGCCCTACCGCTGATCCCATACCTCGCTCGCACATGCCATGCGGACATCCAAAATTTAATTCAATTCCATCTGCACCAGCATTCTCACTATCTTTTACAATCTGATGCCATTGCTCTTTAGTCTCCACCATCAAGGACGCAATCACTGCGTGATCTGGAAAGTATTTTTTCACTTCTTCAATCTCTCTCAAGTTATCCGCTAGTGGTCGATCTGTAATCAATTCTATATTATTAAATCCAGCCATTCGCTTGCTACCGTAATTAACCGATCCATATCGACTAGAGACATTGACAACGGGAACTCCCAAGGTTTTCCAAACGGCTCCTCCCCACCCAGCTTCAAAAGCTTTCATAATTTGATATCCAGAATTAGTTGGTGGCGCGGAGGCCAACCAAAATGGATTTGGAGATTTTATTCCTGCAAGATTTGCACTTAAGTCTGGCATATGTTATTGTTTTATAATTTTTATTTTCGATGATTTTTTTGTTCGTTACAAAATTTTTGAGCTGAAGCAACAATCTTCATTCACCGAATCAATTTTCAATGTATTGAGAATTTCCTTTTTCCTTTTTATCTTTCAACCATTCCCATTTTAGATCCAGTAATATTTTACCTTTTTCCGTAAAGGAAATATTGGCGATCGCTTTACCAGCTTTTAGTTCATTTTGAGTAGTGACGCATTGATAAAGCATATCGAGTTGATGGTCTTTTAAAATCGCAATTATTTTACCATATTTAATCGTGCCACCATAATAATTAGCAGTGACTAAATTTCCTTCTTGCTCATATTCAAAAATTGTTTCCGAATTTACTTCTCCTGTTATCGAATTTTCAATTAAAGAGAATTTTTTATTATGGAAGTCAATCTTCTTCAAAATGATTAAAGGTTAGTAATCGTTTCAAAAAATGTAATTCTATTTGAGAAAGGATCTTTAATATCCATTTCTTTAGAATCCCAGGGTTGATGTTGAATGCCTGGACGAACATTTTTATATTTTTTTTCTACTAGTTTTTTATGAAAATTTTCAATATTGTCAGTTTCAATTCTAATGGCTCCTCCGGGGCTACAATCGCCATGATGTTCTGTCAAATGAATGCGGCAATCTCCTTTTGAAATTTGAAAATAAAGAGGTAATCCATCTTCAAATCGATGCTCCCAATCAATTTTGAAACCTAAAAAGTCGATATAGAATTCTTTAGCTTTATGCTCATCAAAGATCCTTAGGATAGGAACTGCTTGTTTAAAATTCATTTACGTTTTTATCAACTTTTTCGCTTAGTGAAAAAACAAATCATCAATTGTATATTAGGGTTTATGACTAGAGAATTTGTATGGAGCCCAAATGATCTTTTAAACCCAAATTCGTCACATCCTCACCATGCCCGTACGGGCAGGTTCCGGGTGTTCCTCGGCTGGCTTCAAAACCTCTATTTGCTTCCTATACAAAATCGCTAGTCATAAACTCTATTTCATCAAAAACTTAATACCCTTAAATAAAATCAAGAAATTATGCTTGTAAAAATGCATGAATTCCTTGCGCCGCTTTTTTGGCTTCTCCGCAAGCGTTGACTACTTCGGCTCCTCCATTCACTGCGTCACCCGATGCAAAATATTTTACATTAGTTGTTTGAAAGGTTTCTGGATTTACTTTTATTCGATCACGTGAATCTAATTCCAAACCGTCGATCATTTCCAAAAAGCTCGCTTGCTTCGATTGTCCCGTAGCTCGGATGACCATATCACAAGGGATATCAAATTCACTATCGGGAATACTAATCAATAGACCGTCTTTAGTTGTGGTTTGTGCAAAGCGAATCGCCTCCACTTTTCCATCACCAAGAATAGCCACTGGAGTCACATTAAACATTCCTTTTACTCCTACGGCTTTCGCCAAATCATACTCAAATTCATAGGCACGTAAATTTTCTTTTGCTCTTCGATATGCCAAAACTATAAAACCTGCTCCCATTCTTGCACTCTCTGATGCAGCATCCATCGCAGTATTTCCTCCGCCAATGACCACCACTCTCTTTCCGACGAAAGTCCCCAAAGGATTCACTTTAAGCATTTCTATAAATTCGGTTGCTCCATAAGAATTTTCTAAATCCTCTCCTTGCATACCCAAGGATCTAGTCAAACCTAAACCAATTCCAAGAAAGATCGCATCATACTTTTCTTCTAATTTTTTTAAATCTTCTTTGCTCTGAATCGGATGATTAAAATGTACTTGAAAACCGAATTGCTCTTGCAAATATTTCATTTCATCCAAGATCTCCTGATTCGTTATTTTGTAGGGAGCTACTCCATATAAAGTCAAACCAGATGGATGTCCTTTGGCTTCAAAAATGTCCACCTCATAGCCTTCTGATCGCAATTCACATGCTGCAGAAATACCCGCTGGTCCAGCTCCAATCACTGCTACTTTTTTACCATTTGCAGGAGCTAATTCCTTTATTTCCAAACCTTTTTTCATTGCTTGTGTCGTCGCAAAACTCTGTAAACGACCAATCTCTATCGGTTTTACATCTTGATGATTATACACACATGCACCTTCACATAAAACCTCTGTCGGACAAACTTTTCCACAAGCATTTCCAAAATAATTTGACGCATAAATAGTCTCCGCAGCTCCATCAGCATTGTCCGTATTTATTTGTCGAATAAACAGTGGGATGTCAATTCCTGTCGGGCATGCTTGAACACAAGGTGCATCATAACAATACAAACACCGAGCGCTTTCATAATGCGCCATTGTAGGATTCATCAATGGTTTGATCTGCTCAAAATTCTCGTGATATTCTTGATTTGATTTCGGTCTATTATATTCGGACATAGTTTTGGTGTTAGGGTATTAGGGTGTAAAAGTGTTAGGGTTCCTTTTAATGTGAACAACCGAACAATTTGACACCCGAACACTAAATTACAGTTCAGTTAACTTTCCATAGGTTTCTGGACGACGGTCTCGGAAAAATTGCCAGGTAGATCTAACTTCTTCTATTAAATCTAGATCAAATTCAGAGATCAATAACTCATCTTCTGTTTCTGATGCTTCTGCAAATATTTGTCCACGTGGATCTACGAAATAAGAGGTGCCGTAAAATCGGCCAAGATCCCAAGGTTTTTCAGAACCGACTCGATTGATACAGCCCATAAAATATCCATTGGCTGCAGCGTGTGCTGGTTGCTCTAATTTCCAAAGATATTGAGATAATCCAGCTACTGTTGCAGAAGGATTGTAAACGATTTCAGCTCCGTTCAATCCAAGCGCTCGTGCGCCATCTGGGAAGTGACGATCGTAACAAATATAGACTCCTACTTTCGCATACTTTGTTTGAAAAACAGGATAACCTAAGTTACCTGGTTTGAAAAAGAATTTCTCCCAGAATCCTGTAGTATGGGGAATATGATTTTTTCGATATTTTCCTAGATAAGTTCCATCCGCATCAATTACTGCGGCGGTATTGTACAAAATACCCGGTTGCTCTTTTTCATAAATAGGAACGATCATAACCATATCATATTTTTTGGCATATTCTGCCATTAAATCTGTGGTCGGTCCCGGTACTGATTCCGCAGAGGCATACCAAGCTCTATCTTGTCCTGGACAAAAATAAGGCGTATTAAATATTTCTTGCAAACATAAAATTTGCACGCCTGCTTCTCCTGCTTTTTCTATGTATGGAATATGCTTTTTTAACATAGCGTCCATAATTTCATTAATTGATCCTTCTCCCTCTGTCATGGGAAGACTCATTTGAATTAATCCAGATTTTACTTTACGTGGCATATTTTATTCGTGTTATAGTTATTAGTTGTTGGTGTTTTGGTTATTGGTTGTCCTAACCTACGCTTACCATAAGGGCGGGAGCAGGGCAAGATCTTCCATGCATTGCGATTGGTTGTTAGATTATTTTTGAGACTTTTTTTCTTTTGACGAATTGACCGTAGCCTTTTTTGACTTTTACTTTTCCATCATCGATGGCAACTTTTCCTCTGAGTAAAACAGTTTTAACTTTACCCGTTAGTTTCCAACCTTCATAGCCAGAATAATCGACATTCATATGATGAGTTTTGGCAGAAATTTTATGTTTTTCTTTGGGATCAAAGATGACTATATCTGCATCTGAGCCAACCGCTATACATCCTTTTTTCGGATACATCCCGAATATTTTGGCCGCATTGGTTGAAGTGACTTCTACAAATTTATTTAAACTAATTTTGCCTTTTTGTACTCCTTCAGAAAACAACAACTCTACTCTATTTTCAATCGCAGGATGACCATTAGGGATTTTTGAAAAATCGTTTTTCCCCATCAACTTTTGTTTCCATTTAAATGGACAATGATCAGTGGCTACCACCTGCACCATTCCTTGATTGATTCCTGCCCAAAGTGCGTCCTGATCTTTTGGTTCGCGTAGTGGTGGACTCATGACCCACTTGGCTCCATTGAATCCTTTTTTATACAAGGAAGCATCTAATATCAAATATTGAATACAAGTTTCTACAAAAACTTTTTGATTTCTTTTGGAAGCCTCTCGAACGGCATTTAAAGCACCTTCACAAGTCATATGCACAATGTAGGATGGCACATCTGTATAATGAGTCATATCACAAAATCGAGCAGAAGCTTCTGATTCTGTCACCTCAGGTTGTGAAACATAATGATACCAAGGGGATAATTTACCTTCTGATTTATGTTTGGCTATTAAGCTATCAATCACATCACCATTCGTGGCATGTACGGTTACCATTCCACCTCTTTTTTTCACTTCTTTCATCAATAAAACCATTTGGCCGTCATCGAGCATTAATGCCCCTTTGTAAGCCATAAATGTTTTGAAAGAAGTAATGCCTTCTTTTTCAATTAGCTCTTTTATTTCCGCTTTGGTTTTATCATTAAAATCCGTTACCGCCATATGGAAAGAGTAATCACCATAGGTATTACCGGTAGCACGTCCCTGCCATTGACGCAGTGCATGATAGAGCGATTTTCCTTGTGTCTGTAACACAAAATCAATGACCATTGTGGTACCTCCATGAAGGGCTGCACGGGTTCCTGTAGCATAACTATCACTTGAGAAAGTGCCCATGAACGGCATTTCAAGATGAACATGCGGATCGATTCCTCCTGGAAACACCAATTTGCCTCGAGCATTAATGACTTGATCTGCTTCGACTTTTAAGTTTTTACCAATTGCGGAAATTTGTTCCCCTTCAATAAAAATATCAGCTTTGTAATCATCAGAGGCGGTAATAATTCTTCCGTTTTTAATCAGAATGGACATAATGGTGATTTGTGTTTGAGTGTGATCTATATTGAAGTTGTTTAAAACAGCTTCGGTTGAAAAGCTTATTGGGAATTGAAATCATCAACGCTGAATTTGAGTATAACTTAAAAAAATCATCATCTTCAAGCATTAGTTGAAAGCTTTTCGGGAAGACTAAGTTGAGAAAAATTATATTACAATGCAAATATCTTTAATATTTAATTCCAGACAGCACTAATCTTCTGTTTTACTTCGCTTACAAAAAAAGAGCTATTTTTGAATCAATTCTTTTATTGGAGAAAATTGAGTGGGTTCAAAATTTGGAAAACAGCTCATTTTCGAGTTCCTTGGCCAATCATTTAAAACTTTTATTTTCAAATGGATTTATCTCGTTTATCTAGATTAACCGCTATTTTGATACAATTGCAATCGAAACGTTTGATTACGTCTACTCATTTGGCTAAAAAATTTGAGGTCAGTATTCGAACGATTTATCGAGATATTAAAGCTTTAGAAGCGGCTGGTGTTCCAATTATAACCGAGGATGGAAAAGGATATTCTTTAATGGAAGGATATAATCTACCTCCAGTGATGTTTACGGAAGAAGAAGCGAATGCTTTAATTACGGCGGAAAAAATCATTTCTAAAAATAAAGAAGCGTCTCTTATTCAACATTATGGTGCAGCCATTACTAAGATAAAATCCATTCTTCGCTATGCAGATAAGGATAAGACTGATTTATTGAGTAATCGCATTGCATACATCAAAAATTTTCCAAGAGATACGACGAGTAATTATCTTTCTAGTATTCAAATCGCCATTACGAACTTCACTGTTTGTAAAGTTAAATATGAGTCTCTTTACAAAAAAGAAGTAAGTTTTCGAGACATCGAACCACAGGCTTTGTACCACACTCAAGATAATTGGATTTTAATCGCATGGTGTCAACTTAGAAATGATTATCGAGAATTTCGATTGGATCAAATGCAGACTATTCAATTATTAGATGATCAATTTAAGCCAAAGGATTTTCACCTCATGGATTACTTTCAACGGAAGTTGGAAAATCAAAAAATAAAAAAGAAAGGAAATGAGAAATAGTTAGTCGTGAATGAGCTACCAATTCCCCCATCAATCGAAATTGGATATTGATTTAATGAATATTGAATATTCTTTCCATCCTACTAAAAACTATTCCCCAATAAATTGAGATCGTCCCTCCTATTTTTCCAATTTTTTTACAAAAAACAAAGATCAAAACCACCCCTGACATAAGGCTGTCACTACCCCCTATTACTTTTGTACTCATCAAATATTTAATCATTAAAAATAAATCAACATGAGTGTTACAAACATCGAATCATTCCACATTATCGGCATCACAGTTAAAACTTCTAACGAAAATGGTCAATCAGGAACTGATATTCCAAAACTTTGGGAAAAATTTATGGGACAACAAACAATGACTCAAATCCCCAACAAAATAAGTTCAGATATTTATTGTATCTATACCAATTATGAAGGAGATCATACCAAGCCTTATACCACTTTATTAGGTTGTAAAGTCAATAGTTTGGAAGAAATCCCTAGCGGAATGGAAGGCATGACTTTCCCTGCTGCCAATTATCAAAAATTTCAAACAAAAGGAGATTTGACCACAGGAATCGTTTACCAAGAATGGATGAATATTTGGAATAATATCGATCAAAAATCGAGAACTTTTTCGGCTGACTTTGAAATATATGGAGAACGAGCACAGAATCCAATGGACGCAGAAGTGGATATTTTTGTGGGTGTTTCTTAAATGTATTCATTCCATTTTACAAATGGTTGAATGATTGTCTAAAGCTAAAATTGGACAATCATTCAACCCATTCAACAAACCATACTATCGAAGTTGTTTAAAACTCCAAAAAAGGTTCGATTTAATCAAAAAAAAACTAGATTTCAGCTGCTTTTCGAATGCTTAAACAACCTCCATTAAATAAACTATCATGATATCAGAATTAGACGCATACTATTTAAGTAAAGAAGAACCGACGCAAAGTTGTTTGGTGGCCATGAGAGATTATATTCTTCAACACAATGAAAACATGACAGAAACATGGACACATAAAATGCCTATGTTTCGATATAAAGGAAAACTTTTTTGCTATCTCTGGATAGATAAAAAAACCTATCGACCTTATATTGGTATTTATAAAGGTATTGATGTAGACCATCCTAAACTTGACTTAGGAAAAAGAAATAAAATGAAAACAATGGATATTGATCCTGAGCAAGATTTGCCGATTAAAACATTAGATGAAATTTTTGAAATGGCCCTTGCTCTGTACGATTAGTAACTTGAAAATTCAATGGACTGAAGAGAACCAAAAATGTTTTCTTTAGTTCTATAAAATGAAAGCTTTTAAACCGTCTAAAACGACCTATTTTTAAAAGCAGAACACCAACTTATGTCTTTGCTAGTGCATAGGTTTTTTGATCGATGATCATTTTGGCAATGACCTCTTTTAATATTTCTGAAGTACCACCACCGATGGGTCCTAATCGACTATCTCGCGACAAACGAGCCAATGGATACTCTTCCATATAACCATATCCCCCTAACATTTGAAGACATTCATAAATGACTTTATCGGCCATTTTAGTAGACTGCATTTTAGACATACTTGCTTCTTTAACTACGTATGCTCCTTTGATCAATTGATCACAAACATAATAGTTGAATTGTTTGTGTACCTCTACTTCACTAGCCATTTCTGCCACTTTATGGCGAAGGGCTTGGAACTCATCCAACCTTTTGCCAAAAGCTTTTCTTTCAGACATATATTGCATAGAATACTCCAATGCATATTCTGCACGGGCATGTGCATTAATTCCCATAATCAATCGTTCCAAAGCCAAATGTTGCATCAAATACATAAAACCTTTATTCTCCTCCCCCATCAAGTTCGACTTTGGAATTCGTACCTCATCAAAAGCAATCTCTGCGGTATCGGATGCTCGCCATCCTAATTTATCCAATTTGGAGGCACTTACTCCTGGCGTTTTTCGATCAACCAAAAACATACTGATTCCTTTGCTTCGTAAATCAGGAGCAGTCTTCGCTGAAACAACTAAATAGTCACTGTAGACTCCATTGGTGATGAACGTTTTAGAGCCATTAATGACATATTCGTCTCCTTCTAATCGAGCCGTCGTTCGCATCCCTGCTACATCAGAACCTGCAAATGGTTCGGAGATACACAGGCAACCGATCATTTTTCCTTCTATACTTGGAACAAGGTATTTTTGTTTAATTTCTTCGCTTCCCTCATAGTTTAAATGCGTCATCGCTAAGTAAGCATGTGCCCACATGGCTGCTGCAAAACCTCCAGAATGGATGCGTTGCATTTCTTCTAAAAAAATCGTGGTATAAAAAAGATCTAAATCAAGTCCTCCATATGCTTCAGGATAATTGATCCCGAAATAACCCATCTCGCCAAACTTCTCCCATATAAATCGTTCAATCGTCCCCGTTTTTTCCCATTTTTCAATATGAGGAACCACTTCCTTTTGTAGAAAAAGTCTAAACCCTTCTCGAAAAGCCCGATGTTCTTCTGTAAAATAATTTAATTGCATTGGTTGTATATTTTGTCCAAAAGTACAAATCTTAAATTAATTCTCTTCCTTGATTGAACAAAAAAAAAATACTTTAGTTTCAAGATTGTTTAAAATATTTCAAACAGCTGACAAGAGAAAACAAGAAGAGAATCATTTGACGAAAACGCATCAACATTGTAGAAGATGGAACTTAAATCGTCTTTCGCCTGTTGAGTTTTTTATTCCTCATCATTTTCAATTTTTCCCTTATGGTACCTGTTCATTCCTACCGCATTTGGTTTACTCCGCGTACAGGCAGCACCTTATTATGTAAAGGATTAGAATCTACTGCTATTGCTGGACAACCAGGTGAACATTTCAATACCGATTCTTTGATCAAGCATTATAAAACCGATCAATATCATGATTTTAAAAATCAACTTTGGCAACTAGGGACAAGTCCAAATGGTGTTTTGGGTATCAAACATTCTATGTTCCAAAAGAGATATAAAGCCATTTTCTCGGAGTTGCTCAAAATGAGAAATATTGAAAATAGCCTTGAGCTCAATCACGATAATATTTGGTCTGATCTTTTTCCTAACTGTCAACATATCTTTCTAACTAGAAGAAATAAAATACGACAAGCTGTCTCTTGGTGGAAAGCGATAAAAGATGAGGTTTGGCACCTTAACTCAACAGACAACCAAAAGGAAACTGATGCTTTTTATGAAGAACATTATAATTTTGATGCATTGTTGCATTTATTGAAAGAAGCGAATTTACGCGAATGTGCGATACAAGATTATTTTGAAAAATATCAAATACAAGCTTTGACTTTAGTGTATGAGGATTTCATCCAAAATTTTGAAGAAAGTATTTTATCTATCTTAAGATATCTAAACTTAGATACAAAGGAGAGCACTGTCGGTGAAATGTTTTATAAAAAAACCGCAACAGATCGTTCTGAAAAATGGGTACAACGTTTTAGAAAAGATTTACAAGCCCAAATGGAACATCCTACTTGGTAGTTTCTTGCTTTTTAATAAAATCAAAACCTATGAATTTCATTCTAATCACCGGACCACCTGCTGTGGGCAAAATGACCATTGGACAAAATTTATCAAAACGATTGGATTATCGATTATTTATAAATCACGATTCAATTGAATTGGCGCTAAAGTTTTTTGATTTTGGTGATCCTGGCTTTAAAAAAATCAACGAAGGAATTCGACAACTCATTTTTAAAACCTGTGCAAAAAGTGATCAATTAACAGGGCTGATTTTTACTTTAGTTTGGGCATTTGACTATCCTGAAGATTGGGAATATGTTGAGCAATTAAAAACCTTATACACTAAAAATGGTGGTTCCTTTTATATCATAGAATTATACGCTCCTCTTGATATTCGATTGGATCGAAATGGAACCCCAAATCGACTCAAAGCCAAAGCTAGTAAACGAGATGTAGCAGCCTCTAATCAACGAATGAAATTGGAAGAGACAAAATATCAGATGAATACCGATGGACAACAAATCAAAGATGAAAATTATTTGTGGATAGATAATTCAAAACTAAGTCCAGAAGAAGTCGTGGATCAAATTGTCAAAAAATTTGACTTGGGATGAGGGGAATTCGGTTTCCAGTGGCTGGCTTCTGGATACCGAATTAGGATGATGTTTTTTTAAAAAAATCAGGGCTAGAAAAATAAAAAGCCAGCAACTCATATTCCTACGAAATGTAAGTTCCTGACTCTTATTGTCATCAATAATTCTGACCTTTCTATTTTTGGATCATAATCTGTTTCGTTTTAGGTGCTTGACCTTTTTGAGCAATGGTAATCAAATACATTCCATTACTTAAATCTCCCAAGTCTAATCGATATGGTCGATCAGTGATTTCTATTGAATTGAACTCCTTTATTATTTGACCAGAAGCATGGATAATTCTAATGTTTGCAGCAACATCATTCATCTCTGTTGTTGGCATTTTAATAAAGACATAATCAATCGTTGGATTCGGGTAAACCATAAAGGTTTCTTTTGATTGTTTGACTCGGTTCAATTGCTCACCAGACAAGTCAATGTCCTCTTCCTCTCGGGTTTCTGCCGTTTCGGTCAAGGGTGGTGATTCCGGATTTACCGAATTGGTACCATTACTTCCAATCACCTGAATCGTATAATCTTCAACTTCTCCTTCCGCAAAATTTGCGCAAGCATCCGGATAAGCACCATAAGCCATGGCTACTCTCATTTTGGTCGTACCAGACATAGCATCCGAAGGCACTTTAAACCATTTTGAGACATTCCAATAACTACTTTTTTGTACTTCTAATTCTCCTAGATCATCAAAATCTCCATCTTGATTCCAGTCGATCCATACTCTCCAATATTCTTTATACAACCAGTAAGTAAAGCCTGGTTTTAGTCTGATTTTATGCCAAGTTCCGGGTGCCACTTCCGTTGAAAGATGAGTATAATCGCCATATCCACCATCATTTCCGGAGTAATTGCTGATCGATCCAAGTCTTACTTTTTTGATCCATTCATACTGAGTACTAATCTCACCTAACTCATCAATAATACCATCGCAATTGTTATCGATCCCATCACAAATTTCTTCACTTGCAGGGTTAACATGAATATTTTGATCGTTACAGTCATCATTATTTGCGACGTAGCCATCTGGCATTTCACATGCATAAATGGCCAGTGTTTGACTATCTCCAAAACCATCACCATCTTGATCGACATACCATAAAGGAGTCGTTAAAGAATCTAGATCAGGATCTTCGCTATCGATTAAGCCATCACAATTATTATCAATACCATCACAGATTTCTAAATTACCTGGAAAAAGGTTTTCATTATTGTCATTACAATCACCATCCATTGGACTAACTCCGTCTCCATCAGTATCACAAAATTGATCAATGTTTAGTTGACTATTACAATTCAATTGATTGTTACTAAAATTGATACTTCCGACTATCGCACCAGAGGTATTTAAAATTTCATCGAAAGCGCAACAGTCATCCAACAAGTCATTATTGGTCACAGAAAAATTTCCGATTACACTCATAATATTTTTAACTCCACTGATATCAACCAAGAGAGGATTATTATAAATTTGGAATAAATCCGGCACCGTTGTAATTTCTTCTAAACCATCTAAATTTGGAAGAATAGGATTAGAATAAATTCTTAAATCTCCTCCAACAGAAGTTAAATTTCCTAAACCTGAAATACTCGTCAACACATCATTGTCCCACAACATTAAATCTGTTCCAATTGAGGTTAGATTCATAAGCGCATCGAGATTTTCAATACCTCGATTGAACCAAATATTGGTACTTCCCCCAATTGTTGTTAAGCGATTTAATCCCTCTAAATTTGGCAATTTGGTATTGTATTGAATCCGAACATTTCCGTCAATCGATTCTAGTTGGCCTAATCCATTTATATTGAGTAAGGATTCATTATTACTCAATTCAAATTCTCCTTCAATAGCATTCAAATTAGAAAAACCATCTATAGTCAAAAGTTGAGCATTATATTCCAAGGTCAAATCACTTCCTATACTGGCTAAAGCACCAAAGCCAGAAATCATTTTTAAAGACCGATTAAAAATAATCGCTAATCTTTTTTCAAGTCTTTCCACGTTTTGAAAACCACTGACTTCCAAAAGCCCCCTATGATTCACTAATACAATATATCCGTCCATATTAACCAAAGCGTTAA